>JBARUV010000113.1:0-2318 GCA_049645905.1 Sulfitobacter sp. | reverse complement strand
TCCCAAATGCGGTCCACCAGATTGGCGCAGCGTTTCAGTGTGACGCCGCTACCGTCCAAGGCCGCCTCAACCTGAGCGATCTGCCCCGGTGTGTGCAGCCAAGGGTCAAACCCGACGACGCCACCCTTGGGCAGTTGATCCCTCAGCCATTCTCCCAATTGGATATCCGGCCACGGCACGGGCGTGTACTCGGAGGCCACCTGCGCCTTGACCTGCGTGCGATAGCGGCCGTCAATGAACACACCCGCGATTTCCGGTAGAACAGCGCAGAATCCGGCGGAACCGGTGAACCCTGTGAGCCATGAGAGCCGTTCATCATGGGCGGCCACATATTCGCCCTGATGCGCATCGGCCCGCGGTACCAGAAAGCCATCAAGCCCGGCCGCCTTCATTTCAACACGCAAGGCTCTCAGGCGCGGCGGCCCCTGTTCGGGACGTGCGGTGGCCTCGAAACTCTGGAACATCGCGATTTCCTTTATCGTTCGAACACAATCTGGATCGGGTTGGTCAGCTTGCGCGCCGCATGCCCATGACACGCGCACGGGCGCGCGGATCACTGTCAAACAGCGCGGCCAGCTGTTCGGTCATCGCACCCGCCAGCTGGTCTACATCCGTGATGGTCACCGCGCGGTCATAATAGCGGGTGACGTCATGGCCGATGCCGATTGCCAGCAATTCAACAGCTTTGCGTTTTTCGACCATCCCGATGACGTCGCGCAAGTGTTTTTCCAGATAATTCGCGGGGTTAACGGACAGGGTTGAATCGTCGACTGGCGCGCCGTCACTGATTACCATCAGGATTTTGCGCGACTCATGGCGCGCCATCATCCGGCGGTGCGCCCATTCAAGCGCCTCCCCGTCGATGTTTTCCTTGAGCAGACCCTCCTTCATCATCAGCCCAAGATTGGGCCGCGTGCGCCGCCAGGGGGCATCGGCGGATTTGTAGATGATGTGGCGCAGATCATTCAAACGCCCTGGTTGTGCGGGTCGCCCGTCGTTCAGCCATGCTTCGCGGGCCTGTCCGCCTTTCCACGCGCGGGTGGTAAAGCCGAGGATCTCGACCTTGACGTTGCAGCGTTCCAGCGTGCGGGCCAGAACATCTGCACAGATCGCGGCGATGGAAATCGGACGACCCCGCATGGAGCCGGAATTGTCCAGCAGCAGGGTGACGCAGGTGTCGCGGAATTCGGTATCTTTCTCGACCTTGAAAGACAGGGGGGTGGTCGGGGTCGCCACGATCCGCGCCAGACGACCCGCATCAAGCGTGCCTTCCTCCAGATCAAATTCCCATGACCGGTTCTGCTGTGCCTGCAACCGGCGCTGCAATTTGTTCGCCAGACGGCTGACCGCGCCCTTGAGGGGCTCGAGCTGTTGGTCAAGATAAGCGCGCAGGCGTTCCAGCTCGACAGGTTCGGCCAGTTCTTCGGCCCCGATTACCTCGTCGTGGGTGTCCAGATAGACCAGATAATTGGGGTCTGCGTCGGACACAGGCTGGGGGGCAGGCGGCTCCATCGGGGCGTCACCGTCGGGCATGTCGGCCTCTTCGCCCAGCTCCTGATCGGCCATGTCATCCATGGAAACCTGGGCCTGGGACGCATCCTGCTGGTCTTCCTGCGACTGCTCGGGGCTGCCTTCGGCCTCATCATCATCCTGATCGTCCTGACCGGTGCTGTCGGGGTCCTGTTCCTCTTCGGCACCTTCTTCGGCCTCGTCGTTCTGGTCTTCGTCGGTCTGATCGGGGTCGTCGCCCAACTGGTCACCGTACCCCAGATCGGAGATCATCTGGCGGGTCAGCTTGGCAAAGGCGGACTGGTCTTCGAGAATTTCGTTGATATTTTCGAGCGTGCCGCCTGCCTGATCCTCGATAAAGCCGCGCCAAAGCTCCATCGCGTTATCCGCCCCGGCGGGCAGCGGCCGTCCGGTGGCCAGATGGCGCACGAGGTATCCGGCAGCCGTGGCCAGCGGGACATCACTGGCCTGTTTGGCCTGATCATAGCCGCGCCGCAGGGCCTCGTGCTTGATCTTGACGTCGATGTTTGTGGCGGTGCCGGGCATGTCGCGCGCGCCCATCGCCTCGCAGCGCGCGGTTTCCATCGCCTCATAGAGGTCACGGGCCATTTCGCCCTGTGGCTCATATTTCGCATGGGTCTGGCCGTTATGATACCGCCGGTTCAGTGCCAATGCGTCAGCCGTCCCGCGCGCCAGCAGAACTTCCTCGCGGGTCATGCGGCGCGAGACCTGCGGCAAGCGCATGCTGTCGCCTGACAGGCCCGACGGGTCCACCGAATAGCTGACGTTCAGATCGGGGTCATTCGCCA
>JBARUV010000112.1:0-2351 GCA_049645905.1 Sulfitobacter sp. | reverse complement strand
TCCTTGTGGGTGCGGACCGGTTGATGGCCCGCGAAGGGATTGCGTTGGATGAAGTTGCAGGCGTTGGCGAACAATTGGGGCGGGAGGGTAAGACACCTCTCTACGCAGCGATCGACGGGCAGCTTGCCGCGGTTATCGCTGTTTCTGATCCAATCAAAGCGAGCACAGCCGAGGCGATTGCCGCCTTGCATGATCTTGGGCTGGAGGTTGCTATGATCACAGGCGACAACAAAGCCACCGCTGATGCAATTGCAGCAAAGCTGGGCATCGACACGGTTGTCGCTGAGGTATTGCCCGAGGGTAAAGTGACCGCAATCGAGAAACTGCAGGTCGGCAACCGTACGGTTGGGTTTGTTGGCGACGGCATTAACGACGCCCCCGCACTGGCACGCGCGGATGTCGGTATCGCCATAGGTACCGGTACGGATGTGGCGATTGAGGCGGCAGATGTCGTGCTGATGTCCGGTGACCTCAAGGGAGTGGTGAACGCGCTGCACGTCAGCCAAAAGACGATGAGCAACATCCGCCAAAACCTGTTCTGGGCCTTTGGCTATAACGCCTTGCTGATCCCTGTCGCCGCTGGCGTGTTTTATCCCGTGTTCGGGCTGCTGCTGTCGCCAGCTCTCGCCGCAGGGGCAATGGCCCTTTCCAGCGTGTTCGTGCTGTCCAATGCGCTGCGCCTGCGTTGGATCACTCCAACGCTCACAGAAGGGCAGCGCACTAAAAGCGCAAACCAAAGATTCGTCCCGACAGCGGCAGAATAGGGGAACCACATGAATATCGGAGATGTATCCAAACGCGCTGGTTTGCCGCCCAAGACAATCCGCTACTATGAGGATATTGGATTGGTCACCCCTTTGCGCGACCCGAACGGGTATCGCAGCTTTCGGGACAGCGACATGCACAAGCTTGCCTTTCTGGGACGCGCTCGTGCCTTGGGGTTCACCATAGAAGACTGTCGCAACCTTTTGGCGCTCTGGGATGATCAGGATCGGGCCAGCGCCGATGTGCGGGTGATCGCAAAGGAGCATCTGGCGCGAATCGAAAGCAAGATCGCTGATCTGCAAGATATCCGGAACACCCTTACCCATCTGGTGCACGAATGCGCTGGTGATGACCGTCCCGATTGCCCGATATTACAGACTTTGGAAAAATTTCCGGGGCAATAATGGAACCCTCCCGCACTGGAATGTGGTTCCTCCTTCAGTAAGACTGAATTTTCTGGAGGGTTTACCATGTCCTATTGGCGCTTTTTCGCGATGATCGCTACATCAACCATCGTGATGTTTGGCCTGATGTATCTTAATACCTATGCGCTGGATCATGTGTTTTTCAGCGAAACGCGCAGCTACATGGCGATTTACATGGGCGCCGCGATGGCCGCAATTATGTTGGCCTTCATGCTGGGTATGTACACCAACCAGACTGTAAATATTGCGATTTTTGCGGGTAGCGCAGTGATCTTTGCTGTGTCCGTGTTTCTGGTACGCAGCCAGACGACTGTTGATGACACGTCATGGATGCGGGCCATGATTCCACATCATTCAATAGCAATCATGACATCCGAGCGGGCGAATATATCGGACCCTCGTGTACGCGAACTTGCCGATAGTATCATCGAAACACAGCGTCGCGAGATTGCCGAGATGAAATCATTGATTGCGGATCTAGAAGCCAGCCCCGGCGCTGCATCTGAAGTCGATGAAGAATAATGGATTGCGCGTCGGCATTAGGTCGTTCGGGCCGCGTATCGCATTTAAAGCAGCGCTGTTTTGTGAGGTTGCTTAGACCCGAAGTGAAATCGTGAGTCTGCCCTCACTCAAATAGTCAAACAGAACCGATAAAAGTGGTGAGCCCGTCCGGGTTCGAACCGGAGACCTACTGATTAAAAGTCTTACGGTCTACCATTCGATACACTTCTTATAGATTTGTTAAAGCACCTTAACATTCTTTAAAATATGGGATATTTGAAAAATCACTTCTCGTCTTTTACTTCAACCACTTCCAAATTCTACCAATAAAGCTTACCGTATGCTTACCTTTTACGGAACAGGTTAGTACATCATGCCCAAGAAGAAGCTATCGAAGACCATCGTCGACAGGATTTCAAGCATCGATGTCGAAACGGTTTACTGGGACGCTTCGCTGCCAGGCTTTGGCGTGCGCGTCAAACCTAGTGGATCAAAATCCTATCTCGTCCAGTATAGAGTCCGAAGCAGTGGTCGCTCCAGAAGAAAGACGATTGGTCAACATGGACCATTGATGTCCTTTTCCGAGGCGCGAATAATTGCCACTGGTTTACTCTCAGATGCGGTCCGCGGTGGGGACCCTGTTGCGGACGCCAAGGAACT
>JBARUV010000111.1:0-19161 GCA_049645905.1 Sulfitobacter sp. | reverse complement strand
CCTTGCTGGGTCAGGCCAAGGGTGCTGCCCTTTTCCAGCGCTGTGAACAAACCGCTGTCCATGCGCAGCCGCAGCGCGGGCACATTTTCGGGCGTGGCTGTTTCAAAACGGGTTTGCAGATAGGGCTGGCCATCCACGGCCAGTGTCACCTCTGCTGCGGCATCGGGCACAAGGCGCGGATGCACCATCAGCGTGACCATGCCGGCATGGCGCGCGTTCGCAACAAAGGATGCTGCCGTTCCGGGTGCGCCCGTGTGGCACCGGAATGTCGCCTGCAGGCCCCCTTGATCGATCAGATCCACCGATCCGATGTTCTGTGCGGCATCTTGTGAAAACGACCAGCCCTGCGCCGCGCCGACGCTTGCCCAGATCATCCAGCACAGGAGCGGTCCAAAGAGTTTCAACATAGCATGTGGCCCTCGATTTGCGTGTAAACTATGCAATCCGGCCCGCCTTCGATCAACCGGAAATCGCACTAGCGTGGGGTACTTGACCAATACATCCGGCGCGATAGGGTACTGTCAGACAAGGGGGCGCACCATGAAAGTCACCGGCCTGATTGCAGCCATATACCTCGTTTGCCTTTTGCCATTGCCTGCTGTGGCAGAGTTTCGCGCGCCAACGGGCAGCGAGGGAAACTGGGTCCGCCAGATTGGCCTCGGGCACTTTGAACTGGCCCGCGGTGCCACCCGGAACGAACAGGAAGTGATCGCCCATCAGACACGGCGGCTGAAGCTGATGGCGTTTATCTATCATGATGTGTTCGACGGTATGTGCCCTGTCAATGGCCCCGCGCGTAAATACACCCAGCGCATTGATCAGGTCACCCGCACCTACACCGGACAGGAAACAGACCGGATCGAGGGCAGCACAAACTCCGTGACCGTGCGGTCGCAATACACCGATGTCTTTTCCGAAGGCTATGCGATGATGGGCAACCCCGCCGGTTTTGTGTTGAGCATGGGCGCGAACTTTGGCGAAACGCTGGTCAATATGGCTACGGCAAGCCGCGACGTGATCCGCCTGAACGGCTGCGGCAGCGCGGAACTGGATATGTTTGAACGCAACCTTGCCGCGTTGGTGCGCGGCCAACCGTCGTTACAGGCGCAAGGCAAGGTGCAAACCCTGATGGAAACGCAATGCCTGAAAACGGATATCGCCGGGCTTGGCCCGCGTGCCAGGAAACCAGCGCGCGAAGCCTGTCCCTGCATGGCCAAACACCTTTGGGCAGAAATGCCGCAGGAATGGCTGGCGCGGCTGGAGGACGGTTTCACACGGGAGCGGTTTCTGGGCTACAGCGCACTGACACCCGAGATATGGAACGGGGTCAGCGCCTGTTTGAAGTGATTTTCGTTGCGTGATCTTTTGTTGATCTCTCGAGACGCCAGCCGAAGGCGCGCCCCTTGTGCTTACTCCGTTGGCTGGTCCTGGGTGGTGTCGGTGTCCGGCACAGGGATCGCTGCCGGCGCAACTTGCACTGGCGCGGGGTCTGCGGCAGGGGCATTGCCGGTCCCGCTGCCGGTTTGCGGCGTGTTTGCATCCGGTTGTGGTGCGGCGCTGGCAGAGGTTTCTGACGCTTGCTGCGCTTGTGCCTGAACATTATCCGTGCCGACAGGTTGCTCGGTCATGCTGCCATCGGAGGCTGCGACGCGCCAGACAGTATTGCCTGCGTCATCCGCGATCAGCAACGCACCTGTGCCATCAATACCAACGCCGACCGGACGCCCGCGCACCTGTTCCCCGACAAGGAAATCCGTCACGACGTCGACCGCCGGACCGTTGGGTTTGCCATCTTCAAACGGGATATAGACGACGCCGTAGCCGTTGAATTGATCGCGGTTCCAGCTTCCGTGCTCGCCGACAAGCGCGCCGTTTGAAAAATCTTCGGGCAGCGCGGCGTTCATGGTGAAGGTCATGCCCAACGGTGCCACATGGCTCGACAGGGCGTAATCCGGCATGCGGGCCTTTTCGACCATATCGGGACGTTCAGGATACACCCGTTCGTCCACATGATCGCCATAATAGCTCCATGGCCAGCCGTAAAAACCGCCTTCGACGACAGATGTCATATAATCGGGCACAAGGTTCGGGCCCAGTTCGTCGCGTTCGTTGATGACCGCCCAAAGGGTGCCGGTGTCCGGTTCGAAGGTCAGCCCGTTGGGATTGCGCAGGCCCGACGCAAAGATTTTGCTGGCGCCGGTCTCGCGGTCCACCTGCCAAATGGCGGCGCGGCCTTTTTCGGCTTCGAGGCCGTTTTCCACGATATTGGAATTGGACCCGACCGATACATAAAGCATGGTGCCATCCGGCGATAGGGCGAGGTCCTTGGTCCAGTGATGGTTGATGGGCCCGCCGGGCAGGGGGGTCAACACGTCGGGCTCTTCGGTAATTTCAGTCTGACCCAAGGTGTAGGGATAGGCCAGGATCGCATCGGTCGCCGCGACATAAAGCGTGTCATCTACCCATGCCACACCGAACGGCGCATTGAGACCGGTCAGCAAGTCGGAGCGTTCATCGACCTGACCGTCGCGGTCGGTGTCGCGCAACAGGGTGATGAGATTGCTTTCTTTCTCGGGGCCGTCGCCACCGCCTGCGGCAAGGCTCATGAGCCAGCCGCGGATATAATCCTTGGGACGCGACAAAGGTTCAGCCTTAGTTTTACGCCCTTGCACAACGAGCACGTCGCCATTGGGCAAGGTATGAACGGTGCGCGGGTGCGCAAGATCCTTTGCATAGGATGTGATGCTAAGCCCTTCGGCGACAGACGGGGTTTCGCCGTCCTGCCAACCGATAATTTCGGCGATTTTGGTATCGGGCAGGAGCGCCGCCTCTGGTTCGGGCAGGAAGGGGTCCGGCCCGATCTGGCTGGAAAGGTCGAATTCGCCATCCTGAGCCTGCGCGGGGGCGCCGATCGCGGTGGAAATACATAACATCACCGCAAGGGTTGGACGCGTGCGAAAATCAAACATGATGGACCTCCTCGATCCGATACTGGTGGACAATGCGTGTTCCCATCCAGCCGGTGATCAACATAAGCACGACGGTGATGGCCGACAGGGTCAAACCCAAGGGCACGATTGCCGTCCACCCGTCCCTTGCATGGACAAGGCTGTTGGCGATGGCGACCAGAAGCACGATCACATTGCCAATCGCGTAAAACCAGATCATCGGCAGGGCACGGAGCCGGGAGCTGCTGATCAGGATGACCAATCCGGCGAGTGCCGCGAATGCAGCCACGACCAGACCGGATAGCAACAGCCATGCACTGAAGTTCTGCCACATCAGATTGGCACTCTGCCAATAGGCGATATCCGTCAGCAACGTGAGGGTAAAACAGACCATCGGGAAGCTGGCGAATTTTGTGTACAGCAGCTGCCCTGCTGAGGGGGTGGCGGGTTCACGGTATGTCATAGCCATCGAAAAAGGCTCCCAATTGTGCTCCATATTCTGAACAACAGACCCGGACGCGAAAAGTTCCGGGATCGGATCTGGTGTGCGGTGCCGTACCGAAATGAAGCGTGTGGCGTGTTATTGCGAATCCGGCTGCGGATCGACCTCTTCGACTGGCGCGGCATCGGGAACATCGACTGCGCCCTCGTCGATCTGGGCCGGGCTCAGGCCGGTACCTGCGTCGTCTGATTGTTCTGTGGTGGGCGCGGTCGCGACCTCTTCACCGATCCAGTAGACGATCAGGCTGACCGCGATGATGACGACCAGCGCCATTCCGATCAGCGGCCCGATATGGCGGCGTTTCTGTTTTTCCAGGTTTGTATCCGGTGGGGACATGGTTTCTCCAATCTCTCAAAGCGTGAAATGGCCGGAGGATGGTATCGCTCCGGCTGCTTGGTGTTCTGGAAACCCAACAACCGGTCGCGCACAGGGTTCCCCTTTAGAGCGAAATCTTTGTGCCAAATTCCCGGCAAAAACAGTGATCTTGGGTCTGCAACGGAACAAGCGATGGAACAAAATCGCTGTGCCGCGCGTTCTGCTCCTACGTTTCAGGAAGCCAAGGAGCATCACATGCAGACCAAACTGAATATCAATGGCAGCGATCATGAACTGGACCATGACGCGCGAACCTCGCTTCTGGATGCGCTGCGCAATCACCTTGGCCTGACCGGCACCAAAAAGGGATGCGACCACGGGCAGTGTGGCGCCTGTACCATTCTGGTCAACGGTCGCCGGATCAATTCCTGCCTGACGCTGGCCTGCATGCATGACGGGGATGAGATCACGACGATTGAAGGCATCGGTACACCCGATGATCTATCGCCGCTTCAGGCGGCTTTTGTTGAACATGACGGGTTCCAGTGCGGCTATTGTACGCCGGGTCAGATATGCTCCGCGACCGCGATGCTGGAAGAGGCGCGGATGGGCTGGCCCAGTCATGTGACCGACGATGTGACCCAAAGCCCACCGTTGAGCGACGCAGAAATCAGTGAGCGGATGAGCGGCAATCTGTGCCGTTGTTCGGCCTATCCCAATATTGTCGATGCCATCCGTGAAGTGTCGGAGGAAAGCGCGTGAAGCAGTTTGAATATACCCGTGCGCAATCTCAAACCGAGGCCGCGAAAACCGCAGGGCAGGGCGCGATGTTCATCGCGGGCGGCACCAACCTCCTTGACCTGATGAAGCTCGAGGTGATGGCCCCCGACCGGCTTGTGGATATCAATCGTCTTGATCTGGGGGACATCACCGAAACAGAGGACGGCGGCCTGCGCATCGGTGCGCTTGTCACGAACAGTGACCTTGCCGCGGACATGCGGGTGCGTCGCGGATGGCCGGTGTTGTCCAAGGCGCTGTTGTCCGGCGCGTCGGGGCAGTTGCGCAACAAAGCGACCACAGGGGGCAATCTGCTGCAACGCACCCGGTGCTATTATTTTTATGACACCGACATGCCCTGCAACAAACGTAACCCCGGTTCCGGCTGCGCCGCGCAGGGTGGTTTCAACCGGATCCACGCCATTCTGGGCGCGAGCGATGACTGCATCGCCACCCATCCCAGCGACATGGCTGTGGCGATGCGGGCCCTTGGTGCCAAGGTGGAATTGCATGCACAAGACGGTGGAACGCGGGTGATCCCGCTGGAGGATTTGTACCGGCTACCCGGTGAAACACCGCACATCGAAACGTCGCTTGGCGCTGGTGAATTGATTACCCATGTCCACCTGCCGGCACCTGTGGACGGCACACAGATTTACAGAAAGGTGCGCGACCGCGCGTCCTACGCCTTTGCGCTGGTGTCGGTCGCTGCAGTGGTCAAGGTCCAGGACGGCAAGATCGCGCAGGCCCAATTGGCGTTCGGCGGTATCGCCCCGTGCCCGTGGCGCGCACCGGACGTCGAAGACATGCTGTGCGGTCAAGCGCCGTCGGACGCTTTGTGGGACAAGGCCGCCGATTTGCTGCTGAAGGAGGCCAAAGGCCACGGCAGCAATGATTTCAAGATACCGCTGATGCGCCGCACGCTTGCGGCGGTCCTGAATGAAGCAACGCAAGGAGACGGCCAATGACCGCCTACCTCAAGATGGATGAACCAGATCGCCGTAACCGGCTCGACCACACCGGGCAGGGGATCATCGGTACCGCCATGAACCGCCCTGACGGAAAGGCGAAAGTCACTGGAACAGCCCCTTTTGCCCACGAAAAGCAGCCACAGAACATGGCCCACGGCGTGCTGGTGCGGGCGCCTGTCACCAAAGGCAAACTGACCGGAATCGACAAGGAAAGCCTGAAAGATGTGCCCGGTATCCTCGCTGTAATGAGTGGCCCGCAGTTTCTGCGCAATCCGGCGCAGGGCACGGCGAACGAGGCACCTGAACAAGGCAGCGAAGACATCGCGTACTTCGGCCAGCCTGTCGCCCTTGTGGTTGCAGAGACATTCGAGCAGGCCCGCCATGGCGCGCATCTGCTGGACTTGCAGTTGCAGGAACAGAACGGGGAAACCGAGCCTGAAAATGCAGGCTACGAGAGCCCCGAGGAAAAACAGGACAGCCAGGGCGATCTCGATCAGGCGATGCGCGACGCCGCGACCTCGCTTGATGTGACCTATACCACCCCAGGCCATAACAGCGGCGCGATGGAGCCGCACGCCTCGATCGCGCAGTGGGACGGGGATAAGCTGACCCTGCGCGGCAGCTACCAGATGTTGAAATACAACCGCAACGAACTGGCGGATTCCCTCGGCATAGATGCCAAAGACGTGCGCATCCTGTCGCCTTTTGTCGGCGGCGGCTTTGGCTCAAAGCTGGGGATCGCACCGGAGGCGGTGGCCGCCGCGCTCGCGGCCCGCGCACTGGACAGACCGGTGGCCGTGGTGCTGTCGCGCCAACAGGTTTTCGAGAGCACGATGCGCCGCTCCGAAAGCAGGCAACGCATCCGGTTGGCATCAAGTGCCGACGGCCACCTGACCGGGATCGGTCATGATGCCTATGTCTCAAACTTGCCGGATGAATCCTTTTCGGAACCGGTCACGCAGGCCACGCCGTTCCTGTACGCGGGTGAAAACCGCGAAATCGGGCACCACATCGCCCGCGTGAACCGGACCTGCGCGGGGTCTGTCCGCGCGCCGGGTGAATCCATCGGGGTGACAGTCTTTGAGAACGCGATGGACGAACTTGCCCACGAGCTGGGCATTGATCCGCTCGACCTGCGCCTCAGGAACATTCCTGAAAAGAACCCGACCTCCGGCATCCCGTTTTCCTCGCATACGCTCGAAGAAGCCTTGCGGACCGGCGCGGAAAAATTCGGCTGGACCAAGCGAAACCCCGAACCGCGCGCCACAAGGGACGGGGATTGGCTGATCGGGATGGGTATGGCCTCGGCGGTGCGGGTGAATATGCTGAGCGAGGCGCGGGCGCAGGTAACCCTGTCGAAAGACGGGCATGCCACGGTGGAGACCGACATGACCGACATCGGCACCGGAACCTATGCGATCCTGACCCAGATCTGTGCCGAAATGCTGGGTTTACCGCAGGATCGGATCACCGTGACACTGGGTGATACCGATCATCCGCAAGGCCCCGGATCCGGTGGATCATGGGGCGCGTCCTCCATCGGTACGGCGGTGTTCTTGGCCTGTGAAAAAATCCGCGCAGAAATTGCCGAAAAGATGCAGATGGCGGAAACCGATCTGGAATTTTCAAATGGCAGCGTCAGCCACAGCGGCGGCGAGGTGCCTCTGAGCGATGTTATTGAAAACGCGATCACTGTCGAAGGTCATGTCGAACCGGGCGATACCTCCGACGAGGTCACCCAATCCACATTTGGCGCGCATTTTGCCGAAGTTGCCGTAAACGCAGCGACAGGGGAAACCCGTGTGCGCCGGATGTTGGGTGTCTTTGCGGCGGGCCGGATTCTGAACGCCAAAACCGCGCGGTCGCAATGCCTTGGCGGGATGACATTCGGGATCGGCATGGCCCTGACCGAAGAGCTGGTCCATGACCCCCGTCATGGCCAGATCGTGAACCACGATTTCGCCGAATACCATCTGCCGGTCAACGCGGACGTGCCGCAACTGGACGTGATTTTGCTGGAAGAGCGTGACCCCCATGCGAACCCGCTGCAGTCCAAGGGCATCGGAGAGTTGGGGATCTGCGGCGCGGCGGCAGCGATCACCAACGCGATTTTCAACGCCACCGGTGTGCGTATCCGCGACTATCCGGCGACACTGGACAAGGTGATTGGCGGTCTGGATTGACGTAACCCGCAGGCCGGATCGTGGTCTGCACAACCAAAAGCAGAAAAGGAGACTTCGATGAAACTGATCCTGAACACGATATTAACCTGTGGGCTTCTCGCGACACAGGCGGGCGCTGCCGAAGTTACGGCAGAAATCAACGACCGTGAGGGCAATAATCTCGGGGCGGTTCTGGTGACAGACAGTGCCTCGGGGATCGCCGTCGCGACGCTCACGCTGCTGGATTTGCCGGCAGGCGTCCACGGCATTCACTTTCACGAGACGGGCGATTGTTCGGCCAGTGATTGTGCATCCGCCGGGGGGCATCTTGCCGGGGATCGCGAGCACGGCGTTCAAACCGCGGACGGCCCCCACCCGGGAGACATGCCCAATCTGACGGTGACCCAAGACGGTACCGGTGAAGTGGAGGTCTTTCTGCCGTTTCTGGATGTAGAGCGGGATATGATGGATGACGATGGTGCCGCTTTCGTCATGCACAGCGGCCTTGACGATTATGAAAGCCAACCGGCCGGCAATGCCGGTGACCGGATCGCCTGTGGGGTGTTCAAAGTCCGCAGCGAATAGGATTCATCCTGCGACTGGTTTCGGAGGCGTCGGCCTAATCGGTGCCTTCGGACCATGCCTGAAGATCAGCAACCACGCCGTTGGTCAGAGTCTGAAGGTCGTCCTGCAGGGCCTGACCGGGGCATTCCCGGCCCAGACGGGATTTCATGTCACTCATGGAAAACCCGTCCGGGCCCAGGGTTTTGAGGTCGTTCCAGTCAACCGGCACTGCGACCGGGGCACCGGGCCGGGCGCGCAGGGAGTAGGGCGCGATGGCCGTCGCGCCGCGTTCGTTGCGCAGCCAGTCGATGAATATCTTGTTCTTGCGCTTGGCCTTGGACATCGTTGCGGTATAGCGGTCCGGTTCCTGTGTCGCCATGACATGGGCAAAGGTCTTGGAAAACAACTTGATGGTTTCCCAGCTGCGGGTGCGGCGCAGCGGCAGCCAGACGTGGATGCCCTTGCCTCCGGTGACAATGGCACCGGATTTAAGGCCAAGCCGTGCCAGCGCGTCGCGCACCTCGAAGGCGGCATCGCGGACCGCGCTCCACTCCATCCCCTCATCGGGGTCTAGATCGAAAACCAGTCTGTCGGGCCGTTCCAGCCTGTCGATGCGCGCGCCCCAGATGTGGAATTCAAGGCAGCCCATCTGCGCCGCCGCAATCAGGCTTTCGGTGCGGGTGGCATAAAGGTAATCGGCCTTCTCTCCGTTGCTTTCCTCGATCGCGATCCGCGACAGGGCATCCGGCATGCCGCCGCCATCGTGTTTCTGAAAGAAGCAATTGCCGTCGATCCCCGACGGACAACGGTAGAGCGACAGCGGCCGTTGCCCTGCCAGCGCAATCAGACGGTCGCCAACACGTTCGTAGTGGCGCGCGACATCGCCTTTCGTGCATCCCGCGTCCGGAAAGACACGCCGGTCGGCATTGCTGATCCGGACCCCGCCTACATCTGTTTCCATTTCCTCATCCTCCGGCTTTTCGATCTGGACCTCCTTGGCGGGCTTGTCTGCGCGCAGCCCGATAAAGCTGCCGTGGCGGACATAGCCGTCCGCAGTGAACTCGGCAAAATCCACTTCGGCAACCAGATCGGCCCGCACCCATTTCGCGGATTTGGCAATGTCTTCCGGTACATCCTGCACGGCAGGCGTTTTGCGCGGCGTCATCGCTGACATCAGCTCGGCCATGGTATTTTCGGAAAATCCGGTGCCGACGCGGCCCTTGTAGTTCAGCTTGCCGTTCTCGTGACTGGCGATCAGGATCGAGGCGAAGGGCCGCAGCGGTTTGTCCGAAGGCGAGTAGCCGACGATCACGAATTCCTGTCGGCGCGTGCATTTGATCTTGAGCCAGGCCTTGCTGCGCGTGGGGCGGTAGGGCGCGTCGATGCGCTTGCTGATGATGCCTTCGGCGCCCGCCTTGCAGGCACGGGCAAAAACCTCCGGCCCGTTTCCGATGATGTGTTCGCTCAACCGCAGGGGCCCGCCGGGGGGCGCGCCGGTCAACAGCGTCGCAAGCCTTTCGCGGCGGTCGATCTGCGGGTGTTGGCGTAAATCCTCGCCGTCGATGTGCAGCAGGTCGAAGGCGAAGAACACCAGTGCGCGACCCTCCTTGAGCGCGCGTTGCAATGACGAGAACGCGGACCCCTTTATGCGCTCTGCCATGACTTCGCCGTCAATCAGGGCCGCGTCGCACGGCAAGGGATCAAACGCGC
This sequence comes from Sulfitobacter sp., assembly GCA_049645905.1. Classification (GTDB taxonomy): domain Bacteria; phylum Pseudomonadota; class Alphaproteobacteria; order Rhodobacterales; family Rhodobacteraceae; genus Sulfitobacter. The sequence continues at coordinate 9,212 of JBARUV010000111.1, read as the reverse complement.
CGTCCAGCGCGTGAAACCTGTCGGTCCAGTCGATGCCCGAGCGGGTGAACAGACGCGTGCCGCCTTTGCCAACCGCGGCGAGGCAACGATAGCCGTCGAACTTGGTCTCGTGCATCCAGTTGTCCCCCTCCGGCGCTTCGCTGGTGAGGGTCGCAAGCTGGGGCTTGGAAAATGCGGGACGTTTAAGGCCCCGCTGAGGGGTGGTGTCGGGCGGTTCTTTGGCGGGCGTATCGGCCTTGATCTCCTCCATCGTCCGCCCGCTGACGACTGACACTGCGGTATCTGCCGTGAACGCGTCTGCGTCATCCGTGGCGTAATCGTCGCGTTCCTTGATCAGCAGCCAGTTCTCGCGCTTGTCCTTGCCGCGCATCCGCACCAGCGTCCAGGCGCCTTTCATCTGGCGGCCCTGAAGGGTGAACTTGAGCTTGCCTTCCTTCAGTCCTTTTTCGACGTCGTTCTGCGGTACCCAGCTTCCGGTATCCCACAGCATCACAGTGCCGCCGCCGTATTCGCCTTTGGGAATTGTGCCTTCGAAATCGCCATAATCGAGCGGATGATCCTCGGTGCGCACCGCGAGGCGCTTTTGCGATGGATCGGGGGAGGGGCCCTTGGTGACGGCCCAGCTCAGCAGGGCGCCCTCCCATTCGAGCCGGAAATCGTAGTGCAGCCGCGATGCTGCGTGTTTCTGCACGACAAAACGCCGCCGTGTTTGCGGCTCACCCGCCTGTCCGCGCGGCTCCTTTGTGCGGGAAAAATCCCGCTTCCTGTTGTAGTCAGCCAACCTGTCGGGGGCATGCGCCATCTAGGATGCCTTTTTGCGGGGGCTTTTTTTCTTTTTGCCACCCGCTTCCTTGAGGCTTTCCTTGAGCGCGCTCATCAGGTCGATCACGTTGTCTTCTCCATCGGGGGCGTCATCATCAGCGCGCACGCGCGGGGTTTTCTTGTTTTTCTGTTTGGCCTGCAATAGCGCCTGCATCGCTTCGGCGTATTTGTCATGGTATGCCCCTGCATCAAACGGCGCACTCTTGCGATCAATCAGGGAGGTTGCCACGTCGAGCAGGTCCTTGTCGACTTTTTCGTCTTCGATATCGGTGAAAATGTCGTCTGCCTCGCGCAGTTCGTCTTCGTAGTGAAGCGTCTCCATCAACAGGCCGTCGCCACAGGGTTTCACCGCCGCCAGATATTCCTTGCCGCGCATCGTGACCTGCCCCAGCCCGACCTTGCCCGCGCTGCGCAACGCGTCGCGCACGACCCGATAGGCGTCTTGTGCCAGGTCATCCGATGCGGTGATATAATAAGGCTTGTCAAAATAGAGCGGTGAGATTTCGCAGGCGTCGACAAACTGGACCAGTTCAAAGGTCTTTTTGGTTTCCAGCTTGATCGCGTCAATCTCGTCCGGGTCGAGCAGGATGTATTCATCGTTTTCGACTTCGTATCCCTTGACGATATCCTCGGTCTTGATCGGGCCGATGCCGGGGACCGTTTTTTCATAGCGGATGCGTTTGCCTGACGGCTTGTGGATCTGCCGGAACGACGCGCGGGCACCGGATTTTGTGGCAGAGAATATTTCCACCGGGATCGAAACCAGTGACAGGCGAAGCTGTCCCTTCCAGAGCGCGCGCGGTGCCATAAGAAATCCTTTGAAGCCTGATGAGGATAACGGCCGGAGCGGATTAAGGTTCCGCTGCGGGCGGGCAGGAAAAATATCTGAACCAATTTCAGGTCAGGCCGTTCACAAAATGACATGTCCGCTACATGTCAATCGGACACGACGGTATGGAGAACAGGGCGCTTTTTCCGATTTCGCACCCTGGCCAACGCATTGGCAGTCGAGCTCCTCGTCCCGTCTGTGGCGGGCGTGTCGCTACGCTGCGCAACCCTTGAAACAATGGTGCTCTCATCGCTCTGGATCACAATCACAGCTACCGGGCATCATACTTCTGGATGCTGCTGCCCATCACCCTGATCCTGATCGGCTGGGCATTGCACGCAATGGGGTCGATTCTGGTGCCGCTTGTTTTTGGCGCGTTTGTTGCGTTGCTTGTCTATCCCGTCGATCATGCTGTGTCGCAAATACTGCCAAGGCAACTGGGCTGGGTGGGGCACATCGCAGCGATGCTGATCGTCGTGCTGGTAGGGGCGTCATTTCTGGGCGCATTGGTTCTTGCCGCGCAACAGACCGCCGAACAGGCACCATTCAGCCAAGACGACCTGTCGCGGTTTTTTGCGATGTTCACACCGGACACCGCGGCGCAGGAGGGCGAGGAGGCGGGGCAGCTGGAACCGCTGGCCAGCATGTTCACAACCATGACCGAAACGGCGGCAGGGTGGGCATCGGGACTGGCCGGATCAATGGTCGGCGCCACCGGGACCTTGCTGACCTCTGCCGTGCTGATATTTTTTGTGACTTTGCTCGCGTTGCTCGAAGCACCGAAATGGCGTGATCAGGTATCGAACGTCTTTGATCGTGATGCCGCAAGGAATTCTTGCGAGGTTATGGGCAAAATCGCTGGCCGGTTGCGCCGGTATCTGCTGATACGCACCGCGCTTGGTCTGGCCACCAGCGCGCTGTACGGGGTGTGGCTGTGGTGGTTTGACATTGATCTGCTGATCGTCTGGATGCTGTTGGCGTTTCTGCTGAATTTCATTCCGACATTCGGATCGCTGGTGTCGGGAATCCTGCCCGTGGCTTACGCATTTACCCAACTGGAGACTGGTCCCGCCTTTGTCGTCGGCACCGGCATTTTCATGATCGAACAAGTGATGGGAAATTTTGTCGACCCGCGCGTTCAAGGGCAACAATTGTCGATTTCCCCGATGGTGATCCTGATTGCGCTTCTGTTCTGGGGCTGGATCTGGGGCATTGCGGGGGCGGTTCTTGCCGTGCCGCTGATGATTACCATCCTTATCTTTCTGCTTCATGTTCCCATGCTCGACCCGCTCGCCCTGTTCATCAGCAATGCCCGCAGTCTGGAAGAGCTCAAGCGGATCATGGACAGCTGACTCCAGTTTTAGCCAGGGTCACAGCCTCGTCAGCGGGCCGGGTGTAACCGGTTTGAAAGACTGAAATTTACAGCAGGAAAGCCGGATTTTCCTCTATGCAACCGTGACGGCGACGTGGCGCGATACTACTTTTGGGGGAACCGACAAAGCGCCCGAACGTTGATTCACCGACACGTTACCTTACGGGAGATTTGTTGAAATGTCCTTTCTGCCGAAAATCGGAAATGAGGATCTGGAGGTTGCTTTTGCCTCAAAGCTGCACGCGGCTTTGCACCGGTCAAACGTGCGCCCCGTGGTGTTCAAACCCGGCAGCGACATCCAGCATGAAGGTGATGCGTTTTCATCGGTGTATCTGGTGAAGTCGGGCGCCGCCTTTTCCTATGCGCTGCTCGCGGACGGGCACCGGCAGATATTGTTCCTGCATCAGCCCGGGGATCTGGCGGGTTTCGCCGACTTCGGAATGCAGCGGGTCAGTTGCTCTTTGCGCAGCGTGGGCCAGAGTGTTCTCTATCCGATTCCGGCAGCCGCATTTTCCGAGCCGTCCTTTCTGACACCTGCTGTCACGCCGTTTCTTTTTAAAAAGGCGGCGCAGATGCAATCCATTCTCATGCGTACCCTCATTGCGGTGGGCCGGATGGAAGCGCGCCACCGCATTGTCTGGCTAATCCTGATGCTTCATGACCGCAGTGACCCACCCGAGAACAGCGCGGGCAGTGTTGAAATGGCGCTGAACCAGACGGAAATCGGGGATCTGTTGGGACTGACAAACGTATCCGTGAGCAAGTTTCTGTGCCAGCTTTCCGAAGAAGGCTTTATCGAGCGCAAAGGCACCCAGATCCTGTTGCGCAAGCGATCCGACCTTGAAAAGATGATCGGGTACGAACCGATGGATTTTCCGGTTGATATCCATTCCGCAGGCAAGGCGCTGTCACCGTCAATTACGATAGCGAAGCGACGTTAACCGTTTTCGCCAGATTCGCGCCCGAACGGGGAGTCCGACTGGCCCAAAGAAAGACCGCGCCACAGGGACGCAGCCTTTCAGATACTCGTAAACCATCGCAAACTATTTACTTTTGGACGCGCTCATCTTTTCGTCATCGTTGTGAGACCGCGATTTCTTTACGCGCAGATTGTTCTGGACGTGTTCAACGCCCGAACAGGAATCCGCACAATCTTCGGCGTGCCGTTTTGCCTGTTTGGAATCGACTTCGCCGGACAGGGTTACTTCGCGGTCGGACACCGAAACGTCTATGTCCGAAGCGTCAAGGTCATGATCGTCCGACAGACGGTCACAGACATCTTCGCTGATACGATCGTCCGAGCGTTTGTAGTTCTTGGGTCCGCGTCCGCGGTGGGATTGTCCCTGCGACTGCGGGTTTCCCGTGCGCCAGCTGTCGCTGCCGGAGTCTCCCTGATTCCACGAGGATCTCCCGGATGAACCGCTCCGGTCGTCCTCGTATCTGTTGCCGAGATTGCCGATGCTTCCGCGTTGCATGCCACGCGAGCCGTTGTCGCCCTCCTGATAGCCGCCCCGTTCAAATCCGCGATTGTCGCCCCAGCCGAACCGATTGTCCTGTTCATACTCGTCCTGATCATATCCCTGAGAGCGATTGCGCGCGCCGCCACGCTCTGATCGACCGGTCAGGTCGCCAAATTCATAATCCCGTGAACGGTCGTTGCCGTTGCGGTGATAATTGCCGCGTTCAAAGCGGTCTTCGTCCCGGTCTTGTGCGCTGTCGCGGTCGCGGCGTTGATCCCCGCGCGATGCGGAATCCCGCTGTCTGCGCGACCGCTGGCGATCTCCGCTGTAGGAATGTTCTTGCTGATAATTTTGGTTGGCCATGTTGATTTCCTCCATTGGTTACTGTCATCGCTGGAATCAGGCCCGATCCAGATTGACCTGACCAGCTTTGAGCATTCCGCAGGGCTGCTCATTAAAGTAGTTTAACAAACCCCGCAGGCTGATGGTCTATGAGGTGGGATGCGCATAGTTCCGCGCATGGCAATCGAAAATACCAGTATGGATTTCCCAATTACATAGCCCTAACGTTTCGAATATGGATCAAGCTCTGCCACTCATCGTTGGGATTGGTGCTTCCGCTGGGGGCATCACGGCCTTGTCACAACTTTTCGCGGGTTTGCCCCCGAAAAGCGGGATCGCTTTTGTTGTCGTGACCCATCTCAATCCGGATCGCGAAAGCCAGCTTCATACGGTGCTCGAGAAAAAGACGGGGATGGAGGTCAAGGTCGCAAAAGACCGTGTCAGGATCGAGGCCAACACCGTTTATGTCATGCCCGAGCGGGTGTTCATGCTGATAAAGGACGGACGGCTTCTGCTGAGGGAATCTCCGGAGGGCAGCCGGGAGCACAAGCCGATCGACATCTTTTTCAGCGCGCTGGCCGAGGATCAGAAGGAAAATTCCGCGGCCATCGTGCTGTCGGGTGGCGACGGTGACGGCACGCTGGGGATCAAGGTCATCAAGGAACAGGGCGGGGTGACTTTTGCACAGACGGCGGATGAAAATCCGCCTCTCAATGCGGAAATGCCCGAAAGTGCAATCGCAACGGGTCTGGTCGATTTTGCAATACCCGTCGGGGAAATGGGTGAAAAGCTTATCGAGGTGCGCGACGGGCGTGCGACGCTGGAAGCGCTGGTGATGGCGGTCAATCCGGATGAAGATGCCGATTCATCGCAAGTGCAGTCGATCATTTCCGAAATCCTGCGCAAGCAGTCCGGACATGATTTTTCCGAATACAAGAGCAAGACTTTTTTCCGCCGTGTGGCGCGGCGTATGCAGGTGCGAAAGATCGACGATCTGGCCGGCTATTGCGCGTTGCTGAAGCAGGACTCCGACGAGGTGAACGCCCTGTTCAGCGATCTGCTGATCAGCGTCACGAATTTCTTCCGCGACACCGATGCGTTTGCCGCACTCGAAGATCAGGTGATCCCGAATATCTGCAAGAACCGCGATGCCAGAACCCCCATTCGTGTCTGGGTTCCGGCCTGTACCACGGGCGAAGAGGTGTATTCGCTGGCGATCCTGATCAGTGAACACCTTGAGGCAAAAGCTATCGTGGCACAGGTGCAGATTTTTGCCACAGACATCGACGATCCGGCGCTCTCCGTTGCGCGACAGGGGCGGTATCCCGAACAATTGTTGCGTCAGGTCAGCGCGCAGCGGCTTGCGAAATACTTTGTTCAGGACGGGGCCAGCTATGTGGTCTGCAAGAAGGTGCGCGAGATGTGCATTTTCTCGCCTCACAATATTATCAGTGACCCGCCGTTTTCACGTATGGATATGGTATCGTGCCGCAATTTGCTGATCTATTTCGGCCCCGATTTGCAGCGGCAGGTCATCCCGACGTTCCACTACGCACTGAAACCAGAGGGCTACCTGTTCCTCGGAGCTTCGGAAAGCATCAGCAAATATGGTGAGCTGTTTCACACGGTCGACAAGAAAAACCGCATTTTTCAGGCGGTGGATCAGGGCAACCGCCGTTGGAATCCGGCGGGCATGATGCACCGGATTGCGGATATCACAAATGAAAAGAACAGCGGTCAAGGGCTTACCAGCATCCAGTTGCGCCACAAGGTAGAGCGCCACATCCTTGAGCAGCACACGCCTGCCCATGCCGTTGTGCGCGCTGACGGCGAGATCGTCTTTGTCTCTGCTGGTACGGGTCGGTTGCTGGAACTGCCGCGCGGTGCGCCCTCGCATCATTTGCTGGACATGGTGCCCCGCAATGTCCGTCTGGAATTGCGGACGGCGCTGCAACAGGTCGTCGAAAATAATCGTCCGGTAACCCGGCGCGACCTGTCGGTGACGACGACGGATGGTGAGTCGCAATACCTGACCCTCAGGGTCGAGCCGCTGCAAGGCGCGAAAGAACGCGAACGGCTCTACATCGTGTTTTTTGAGCCGTCCGAAAATCCGATCCCGGACTCTGCGGAAGCCCGTGACAGCAGCAGGCGCAGTGAAGTGGCCGAAAATGAACTGCGCGAAATGCAGGAACGCCTTCAGTCCACTGTCGAGGAATATGAAACCGCGCTTGAGGAACTGAAATCCTCAAACGAGGAGCTGGTTTCGGTTAATGAAGAGGCGCAATCTGCCAACGAGGAGCTGGAAGCCTCCAAGGAGGAAATGCAGTCGCTGAACGAGGAGTTGAACACGATCAACGTCGAATTGAGCGGCAAGATTGATGATCTGGACCGGGCCAATGCAGACCTGCGCAACCTGTTCGATGCCACCCAGATTGCGACCGTGTTCCTTGACGGTGATCTGGTCATTCGCAACTTCACGCCGGCTGCGGCTGAATTGTTCAACCTTCGGGCTGCGGATCTGGGCAGGCCGCTTTCGGAACTGTCCAGCGTCAGTGACTATCCTGAACTCAAGACCCATATCCACGAGGTTTTCCAATCGGGATTGGTCTATGAACACCGCTTGTCCCGTGCCGAGAAGAATACGAATTATCTGGTCCGGATTACCCCTTATCTTGGCGGCAACGAAGCGGTCGAAGGCGCGGTTGTCACGCTGGTTGATGTGACCTCGCTTGTGAAGGCCGAAGAGCATCAGAAAGTTCTGATTGCGGAACTTAACCACCGCGTCAAGAATATGCTCGCCGTGATTATCACGCTCGTCAAAACCTCGCTGCGCGGGGACACGGTGCCAAACACGGTCATGGACACATTGACCGAAAGGTTGCACGCAATGGCGCGCGCCTACAGCCTGCTTTCGGAACGGACATGGACGACAGTAGGCTTCCGCGACATCGTTCAGGGCGAAATCGCACCGTTTGACGTTGACCGTATCCACATCAGCGGACCCAATGTGAACTTGCAGCCGCCACAGGCTTTGGCGGTCAGCATGGTCATTCACGAACTTGTCACCAATGCCGTCAAATACGGCGCGCTGTCCAATCATCAGGGCACCCTTGATGTAAGATGGGTGACGGAACCCAAACATTTGGCGCTTGAGTGGCAAGAGCATAACGGGCCGAAAGTGAAGTCTCCTGAACGAAACGGTTTCGGATTTGATCTGATTGAGGGGCAGGTCGAGTTACAGCTTGAGGGAAAACTCGAAACCAAATTCGCTCCCGAAGGGTTGTACCTGAAGATGGAGTTTCCATTGTAGAGCAGGAGTGCCGAGCATGTCACCGACAGAGGGCCCACGTAATGTCTTGGTAGTCGAAGACGAGTGGCTGATCGCGGTGGACTTCAAGATGATGATCGAGGAACAGGGCTATCAAGTTATAGGTCCGGCCCGCAGTGTCGCGATGGCGATGGATCTGATTAAAGAAAATCAAATTGATGCGGCATTTCTGGACATCACGCTCGGAACGGAAAAATCCTTTCCCATCGCGGAAAAGCTCGACGGACTTGAGGTGCCGGTGACGTTCGTCAGCGCGTACGGGAAAAGTGAGATACCCGAACGGTTTCAGAGTTTTGATCTGTTGCCCAAACCGGTCGCCCTCGTTTTCCTGATCCGTCAGCTTGCCAGAATGTTGGACGAATCTGACAAACCTTGATGAGACCCCAAATATGGAATCCCCGCTGACAGGTTTGGCCAGCGCGGCAAATTTTTAGCAAACCGGAACCAAGCCGATCTTTGTGCGTTGAAGGATAAGGTTATTGCTCCGGGCAGGAGACTTCAGCCATGGACCATCCTCAAGACCGCCGCCCGACCAAAGGGGTAAACTGTGTCTCGCCAGACTGGGGAAGGCCGGATCATGTTTGACTGGCTTACCGGCGTGGTCGAGCAGTCAGGATACCTCGGGCTTGCTTTTCTGATGCTGATTGAAAATGTGTTCCCGCCGATCCCGTCGGAATTGATTATGCCGCTGGGGGGGTATCTGGCGCATGAGGGTCGGCTCAATGCTGCTGTCGTTGTGCTGGCTGGCAGCGTCGGTTCCTTGGCCGGAACCTATCTGTGGTACTTTGGCGCGCGGCACCTGGACCGGCAAAAGATCTATGGCCTGATTGACCGTCATGGCTGGTGGCTGACCCTTTCGCGCCAGGACATGAAGAGCGCCGAGGACTGGTTCGAGAGCCACCAAGGCCGCGCCGTCTTCTTTGGCCGCATGGTGCCGGGCGTGCGCACCCTGATTTCGGTCCCTGCCGGATTCGCTGGCATGCCGCGCTGGCGGTTTCTTGTCCTGTCTCTGGCGGGCACTGTCATCTGGGTCGGATTGCTGACAGGGGCGGGGTATGT
>JBARUV010000110.1:0-4964 GCA_049645905.1 Sulfitobacter sp. | reverse complement strand
ACGCGGGCAATGGCCTAGTGGCCCTTCTGCGCAGCTTCGTGCGGCGGATTACGAAAGGAGGCCGGTCATGAAACCCGCACCTTTCGATTATGTTGCCGCTACTGAGATGAACGAGGCGCTGGAGGCGCTGCATCAGGGCGGTTCCGGGGCCCGCGTCATTGCCGGTGGTCAGTCACTGATGCCGATGCTGAACATGCGTCTTGCCCGACCTGCCACACTTGTTGTCACAGTATCCTAATTAATCAGAATCGTATGTAATTTAATGGTTTGTTTTCAAAGGGTGTCTGTACCCTTAATTTTAATATTGTATCCTTAATTAGCACACTGTACCTTTAATTACCGCACGGTCTTCGTTGTGGATAAGTTAGGACTGTTAGAGTCAGCTGGGTGCAAATTTGATCGATGACGAGAAAGCAAAGCACCGAGCTGCGGTGCTACGACCAATATTGGACATTGAGACGAAGGGACGGCCAATCAGTCAAGCAATTGGCGACGCTGCCTGGGAACTGGGACTCACCAAAAGCCATGTTTGGTCATTGTATCGCCGACTGAAGGCCGGCGATGCGCGGGCTGCGGCATTGGTGGCTTGTCGTCGGGGGCCGAAGGAGGGTTCAAAGCGCTTGGATGATGGTGTCGAAGGCATAATAGGTACGACCTTGCGTCGTTATTATCTCGTTCGCGAACGCTCCAGTTTTCTGCGGATTGTTCGCGAGATCCGCGCTGAATGTGAGGCAAAGGGGTTCCGTGCGCCAACGCGTAAAACCATCAAAGCCCGCCTTGATGTCATGGATCAACGCGAAGTGCTACGCAAACGGAACGGTGCGAAGGAGGCGGACAAGGTCTTCGCAGCGCGGCCAGGCCGCCTTGAAGTGGCACGTGCTCTTGAGATTGTGCAGATTGATCACACGCCTGCGGACATTATACTGGTCGACCACGTTCACAGGCGGCCTCTTACCCGACCATTTTTGACACTTGCCATTGATGTCGCAACGCGGCTGGTTCTTGGCGTTTACGTCAGCTTTGATGAACCATCAATTTTGTCGGTTGCGCTGTGTCTAGATCATTGTGTCCGACACAAATCCGTGCGCGTCCCGAAGACGCTTGAAGAACTGATTTGGCCAACGGCGGGAATTCCGAAGGCTATTTATGTCGACAATGGACAAGAGTTCCACAGCGGTACTTTCAAATCAGCTTGTGAGGATTGGGGCATATCAATCGAATACCGACCCGCTGGTGGGGCACATTATGGTGGCCATGTTGAACGGCTGATTGGTACAACCATGGGAGCCGTGCACGTTCTACCGGGAACGACGCAATCATCGACATTGGCAAAGGGTGACTACGACAGCGGCAAGCACGCAGCCCTAACTCTATCCGAATTCGAAGATTGGCTCCATCTTGAGATTTGCCGGTATCACAATACACGCCATGCAGCGCTCGGAAGGACACCGCTTGCGGCCTGGGCCGATTTGGGTGGGAACGAAGCTGGTCGACAAGTGGTTGATGTGGATGCATTCAGGATGAGCTTCATGCCATTTGAATGGCGCCAACTTGGACGAACGGGGATCTCCCTTTTTTCGATCGGTTATTGGAGCGATGCATTTGCCTCGATGCTCGGGCGGGGGCAGGGCAAAGTGATGGTCAAATATGATCCGCGTGACCTCTCTCAGATTTGGGTCATTGATGAAGACGGTCATGTGATCGTCGCGCGATATCGGGACCTAAGTCACCCGCGGATATCTCTTTGGGAGAGCCGTCGGGCTCGCAAGGAGTGGCAGGACAAAAATATTGGTCGCATGACAGAAGGGGCACTGTTTCGAATTATCGATGCGCAAAGGCGGCTAGCTGAAGGCGCGCGCCAACAGACCCGATCTGCAAGGCTGGATGTCGAACGCGATGTCAGGCAACCTAAAAATAATATGCAGCGTGATCCGTCGCGTGAAATGTTTGCGATTGATACCGGCAACCCTGACCTTCCAACCTATCCGATAGATGATCTTGATGACCCCAAACGAGAGAATTGACCATATCAAAGGCGATCACTGGATTGCATTTGACCGCGCTGAGATTGTCCTTAACCGACTGACATCGTGTATGGAAATGCCAAAGCAAAGCCGAATGCCCGGCTTGATGGTCTATGGTAGCTCCGGTATTGGCAAAACCATGATCGCCAAACGAATGGCAAGCAAGTATCCGGCCAGCTACGACCCGGGCCTTGGCGTGACGACGACACCAATCTTGCTGGTTCAGGCCCCTCCGGCACCTGATGAACGGCGTTTCTACCAACATGTACTGGCTACGATCGGCGCTCCGATGTGGGGTCGCCACACGGTATCGGAACTTGAGGTGCGTACATTAAGCCACCTTCGTGACATGGATCTGAAGATGTTGATGATCGATGAGGTCCACAATCTTCTCGCAGGCAGCTACCGTGAACAACGGCGGTTCCTGAATATGCTTCGGTTCTTGGCAAATGATCTATGCGCGTCGCTTGTGGTCTTTGGTGTCAACGAAGCCCTAGAGGCAATCCGGGGTGACGACCAGCTTGCCCGCCGCTTGGATGAACACTTTCTGCCGCTGTGGGAAGATGACGTGGAGTTCTCGCGCCTGATCCAAACCCTTATCGCCGCGATGGCTCTTGAGCGCAGATCTGGCCTAACGGTCGCCTCGCTTCGTACCATATTGAACGTGACCGGCGGTGTGACGTCACGCGTGTTCACCATGATCAAGTCATTGGCAATTGATGCCATCGAAACCGGTGAAGAAAGGATCACGGATGAAGCTGTTAATGCGTGGCAGCCGGTTTGGGCAAAGCATGCCTGGAATGTACGCCAACGGCCGGTTGCGGCACCTCAGTGAATATCAAACCTCTTCCATGCCGCCCTCGGCCGCTTGAAGATGAGTTACTGTCCAGTTGGATCACGAGGTTAGCACGGGCCAATCACTGCTCCTTCAAAGAGTTTAACGGCTATCTCGGGTTTGAGCAGGGCAGGGCACCGGAAACGGTGGCAGAACTTGGAAACGTTAATTTGGGTCACTTGAGTTTGTTGGTTCAGCAAACTGTTAGCCAAGTCACGGCCATGACGCTCCCAGATGGCATTCGCTTTGAAGTCCAGTACGTGTCTCAACACGATTTCCAGAAATGTGCAGGTTGCACTTCGCAAACACCTGGTCTTGTTCTACGACACTGGCGTTTCGTATGGGCAACCACTTGTGAAAAGTGCGGACGAGAACTCGTACCGCTGCACTCTGCGGACGCCGAAATCGTTCCTGAAAAAATAAAACGCCGTGCAAATCGAGGTACTGAAGTCCTGAAATCAGCCTTTTCCGATGCCGATCTACGGCTCAGTCGACGACTTGGTCGGGCTTTCTATTCGTTACGCGCTCGGGATTTGGCACAATCCACAGCACTGACCTCAGGCGACCAGGTCGTCCGGTTCACGATGCTGGCAGCGATTGGAACGTGTATGTCGCGCGCATTCTTGAAAGCAGTACCGAGTCTTCGAAAGAATACCGCTCCAGCACGTCATTTGAGCCGTGTGTTCCCACAGCATCGGGAGGTTATTGCAAAGATAGTGGCGCAATCGGAAGAATTGGACGAGAATCTACAGGTGCGCTTTAATGGCGAAACATCCCCAAAATACCGCACCGGACCAACATCAGCCAAAGATGTCTCATCAAGTGCACTCGCTGCCGCCAAGCAGGCGATTGAAGAACTTGGTCCCGCCGCTAATCGACTGCAACTACTCACCCGAGCGGACGTAATCTGGACGGCCAAAAAGGAGCTGAGCGGGTTCAATCAAAATCGATAACGGGCCTGTGGGTATGTTTTAATTAAGGATACAAAAGCGCCCGAAACGCTGCCCAGTCCTTGGAATCTGATTAATTAGGGCACAACGACAGTTGTGGTGCCCGCCCTGAAGTATCCGTCGCAATGTATGGCTGAGGTAGTACTCCTCAACCATGTTTTCGGCGGTGGCATTGTGAGTGATCAATCCACGCACGAAACGGCGGTAGTAGTCGGTCCATTCCTGATGGGATTTATCCAGGCCATATTTCTTGCGGGCAAATCCTTGGTAGTTCACCCGTCTCAGGAAAATCGAACCAAAGCCGCGTGACGCAAACGCACCGATGACATCGGACGGCTCCGGTGGATTTGACGGGTCTATGGTTGGAAGCGCCGATACCCGGTCCGTACCGAGGCGCTCCAAAGCAATATCCAAATTTGCATTAAACTGTTCGTGCGCCGATACTGTTTTGGTGCGTTGTGTTTGATGAAGTTCGGACGTTCCATCAAAGGATGTACTAACAAAGGTGTCCTCGGCTTCCAGAAAACGCCAAGCATCTTCGGAAACGTTTTGCAGGTTAGTGCAAATGACAAATTCAGATTTGGTGAACTTACCTCGACAGAAAGAGCGGACGGCCTCCAACAGATCAAGGCGCAGGAGCGGTTCACCGCCCTGAAATTCGATCTTGATTTCTGTCGTCGGCTGGCGATCGAGAAGCGCTATCACTTGTGCAAGCTTAGCGTCATCCCAATCAAAACCCTTTGCAGTCTCGGCCGCCCGGGACACCTGACAGTAATCACACATTAGATTACAGCGTAGCGTGGGAACAAGGATGACGTAACCCAGTGACGTCGCCGGGTTGATCCGTTGCGTCCAACGAGACGCGAACCCGACGAAAGCAGGATCACCTACCTCATCAAATGCGTGTCCGCCCCGCTTCAGGAATGTGCTGTCTTTATCAGTCAGTTGATCGTCGACATAGCGGTTCAAGAATGTCTCTGACGATCTGAAGAAAGCGCCCGCGTCATCGCTGAACAGGATATCATCTTCGTCAAGCTTGCGAAACTGGAGCGGCCAGACCTTCATTTATTGAAAGAGCGCTGCATAAAGCGCTGTCCTGTCCAGTTGACCTTCAGCGCGGATCTTTTGGCGCGCAAGACCATAGCGAATTTCTTG
>JBARUV010000109.1:0-8187 GCA_049645905.1 Sulfitobacter sp. | reverse complement strand
GACCGAATGCCCGATCAGCTGTCTGGCGGGCAACAACAACGGGTTGCCCTCGCGCGGGCGCTGATCACGCGGCCGGATGTGTTGTTGCTGGACGAGCCGCTCTCGGCACTTGACCCTTTCCTGCGCGTCCGCATGCGCTCGGAGCTCAAGAAGCTGCAAAAGGAGCTGGGCATCAGCTTTATCCATGTTACCCACGGGCAGGACGAGGCGCTCGCGCTGGCAGACGAGATCGTCGTTATGAACAACGCTGTGATCGAACAGGCTGGCCCGGCCCGGGATGTGTTCAACGCGCCCAGGACAGAATTCGTGGCCCGAGTTATGGGGGGTCATAACGTCATCGCGCTGCCAGACGGGCATTTCGCAATCCGCGCGGACGCCGTGGATGTGACCACCCCTGCCAAGGGCGTGGTCGAGGCACATGTAACGGCTGTCGAATATCAGGGAACCCATGTGTCTGTGCTGTCACGCATCGCGGGCGATCAGGAGATTGCGGCCCTGATCCCGGATGCGGTATTTTTTGCCAATCCACACAATCCCGGCGACACGATCGGGCTGTCCTGGGACACCTCAAAACTACACCAACTGACCGCATAAAATTGCGGCATTCCAACAGCAAGGAGAACGAGAAATGACGTTGTTTACGAATAGAAACGGCCTGAGCCGCCGCACGTTGCTTAAAGGTGCAGCATCCACCGCTGTCGTCACGGGCGCATCGGCTCTTGGCGCGCCGATGGTTTGGGCACAGAACATCAAGGACGTGACCATTCGCCAGTTCGGTACCGGCGTGTCGAACCTCAACGAAGTGGCAACGAAGGTCAAAGAGGACCTCGGCTTTACGCTTGAGATGACCGCCCTTGATACCGACAGCGTGACCCAGCGCGCCGCGACGCAACCCAACAGTTTTGATATCGCCGACATCGAATATTTCATCTGCAAAAAGGTCTGGGCCGCAGGCAACCTGCAGGCGATGGATACATCAAAGCTGGCAAATTATGACAAGATTGTCGGCATCTTCCGCAATGGTAAACTCACCCCCGAGAGTACGATCGCCCAAGGCACAGCGCCCCACACCGTCGGGTTCACGTCCGGACAGAACGGCACGGATTTTGTCGATGAGGAATCCGGCTGGATGACCCTGATCCCGACGATTTATAACGCCGACACGCTGGGCATCCGCCCTGACCTGATCGGGCGTCCGATTTCGAACTGGTCCGAATTGCTGAACCCCGAGTTCAAGGGCAAAGCCTCGATCCTCGACATCTCCTCCATCGGGATTATGGACATGGCGATGGTTGTGGAGAGCATGGGCGAGTACACCTATCCCGACAAAGGCAACATGACCAAGGAAGAGATCGACCTGACGCTGGGTATCTTCACCGAGGCCAAGAAAAACGGCCAGTTCCGCGCCTTCTGGAAGTCCTTCGACGAGAGTGTCAACCTGATGGCGTCAGGTGAGGTCGTGATCCAATCCATGTGGTCGCCAGCAATCACCGCCGTCAAATCACAGGGCATCCCCTGTGTGTATCAGCCCCTCGAAGAAGGCTATCGTTCTTGGGGTGGCGGTTTGGGCATCTCGGCGTCCTTGTCGGGCCTCGAGCTGGAAGCGGCCTATGAATACATCAACTGGTACCTCTCCGGTTGGGTCGGTGGCTTCCTGATGCGTCAGGGTTATTACTCTGCCGTGCCTGAAACCTCCAAAGAATTCATGTCCGCAGACGAATGGGGCTACTGGTTCGAGGGCAAGCCCGCCGAGGGGGATATTACCTCTCCGTTCGGCGACAAGCTGGCGGGCACGGGCGACACCCGGGATGGCGGCTCCTTTGAGGAGCGCATGGGCGCGGTTGCCTGCTGGAATTCCGTCATGGACGAAAACCAGTACATGGTCCGCAAGTGGAACGAGTTTATCTCCGCCTGATCGACCTGACAGACGTGCGCACCCTTCCTTTTGAGGGTGCGTGCGCTCCCTTTTGACCGGAAATCCGATGAATAAGTTGCGTGCAAATAATGCCCTGACAGGCTGGTTGATGGTGTCGCCTCTGGCGCTGGTCCTGCTGGTGTTTTTGGTCACACCGATTGCGATGATCACTGTTGTCAGTTTTTGGCGCGCGACTGAATTCTCGATTGTTCCTGCTTTTGTCTGGGAAAACTACGAATTCCTGTTCGGGTCTTCCGTGACCTACACCGTTTTTTTCAACACCTTCAAATATGCCCTGATCACATGGGCCTTTACCTTTGTTATCGGTTTCACCGTCGCCTATTATCTGGCCTTTCACATCCGCACCCAGACATGGCAGATCGCCCTTTTTCTGCTGTGCACGATTCCGTTCTGGACCTCCAACATCATCCGAATGATCAGCTGGATTCCGTTTCTGGGCCGCAACGGGATCGCCAATTCCGCGCTCATGTCATGGGGGGTGATCGACGAGCCTGTCGAATGGCTGCTGTTCAGCGATTTCGCTGTGATCCTCGCCTTCGTGCATCTTTATACCTTGTTCATGGTGGTGCCTATTTTCAACACGATGATGCGCATCGACAAGTCGCTGATAGAAGCGGCCCGTGATGCCGGTGCAAGTGGCATCCAGATCCTGTGGAACGTGATCCTGCCCCTGACCAAGCCGGGCATCATGATCGGCACGATTTTTGTGGTGACGCTGGTGATGGGGGATTTCATCACGGTGCGGTTCATGTCGGGCAGCCAGTCGGCCAACGTCGGGCGCCTGATCTCCAATGACATCGCACTGCTGCAATATCCAAGCGCCTCGGCGACGGCGATCGTGCTGCTGCTGACGGTGTTGATCGTGATCGGCATACTGCTGCGCTTTGTCGATATCCGGAAGGAGCTTTGATCGTGGAACCGCGCCCCCGTTCATTCTACGTGCTTACAGGTTTTTTCATCCTGTTCATGCTGTTCCTCTATGGCCCGACCCTCACCATCGGGATCCTGTCGTTTCAGGGAGAGGGCGGCGGACTGACCTTTCCGATGCGCGGCGTGTCGCTGCATTGGTTCAAAGACCTGTTTGAACAACAGGCCGTCGGTGATATCTGGGGCAGCTTCCGACGCAGCTTTTTGTTGGGTCTGATGGTCATGGTCACCACCGTCGTGCTGTCGGTGATGGGGGGCCTTGCGTTTCGCAAACGGTTTCCGGGGTCGGGACTCCTGTTTTACCTCATCATCACGTCGCTGGTGATCCCCTCGATCCTGATCTCGTTGGGGGTGGGACTGATGTTTTCCCATTCAGGGCTGAACGTGCATTGGTCCACCTCCGGGTTTGGCGCGCAGTTGACGTGGACGTTGCCGTTCGGTCTGTTGATCATGTTTGCTGTCTTCAACCGCTTTGACAAAAGCTATGAGGAAGCAGCACGGGATCTTGGCGCCAGCCCGTGGCAGACGATCCGGCATGTGGTGTTGCCGATCATTGCACCCTCCCTGATTGGCGTGGCCTTGTTTGGCTTCACGCTAAGTTATGACGAATTTGCGCGCACGTTGCTGACTGCGGGGTCGTATAACACCCTGCCGCTGGAAATTTACGGCATGACGACGAATGTGACGTCACCCGTGCTGTATGCGCTGGGGACGCTGACGACCCTGTTCTCGCTGATCATTATCGGTGTTTTCCTTGCCTTGGCGCTGCTGAGCAATCGACGCCGCGCCAAAGCAGGCACCGATGCAGGCAAGGGGATGGTATGATTGTTATCATCAATCCCAACAGCAGTGATGCCATGACCAGCGCGATGGTTGAAACTGCGCGGATTGCCGGAGTGGCCGTTGAAGGGTGGACCTCGCATGAAGGCCCCGCCGCGATACAGGGCCCTGAAGATGGTGCCGCCTGTATTCCCCCGCTCCTGAGGTTGGTGCGCAAAGCCTCTGATGCGGGCGCAAGGGTCATCATTATCGGATGCTTTGATGATACCGGACTGGACCTTGCCCGCGACCTTGCACGCTGTCCGGTCATCGGTATTGGCCAGGCGGCCTACCATATGGCCGTGCTTGCGGGGTCGCGGTTTTCCGTTGTAACGACCTTGCCTGTGTCCGTGCCCATTCTTGAACACAACATCCAGAACTATGGTTTCGCCCCGCATCTTGGCCGTGTGCGCGCCAGCGGTGTTCCGGTTCTGGCGCTTGAAACAGACCCGGCGGGATCTGGTCCCAAAGTGATCTCCGAAATCGACAGGGCCGTGGCCGAAGACAATGTTAGCATCGTGGTGCTGGGCTGTGCTGGCATGGTCGGCATCCCGGACTTGTACGGCACGAGCAGCACCGTACGACTGGTAGATGGCGTCAAATCAGCGGTCCAGTTTGCTGCTGTTTTATAACGCTGAAATCCCTGCGCCCTGATGTTGAGTTTTCTTGCCAACAGGCCTCGTTTTGCACATTGGCGGATCGCGGATTTCAGTCTGCGCGCAAAACCGCGCCCGGATTCATAATTCCGTTCGGATCGAGGGCCGCCTTGATACTGCGCATCGCAGAAAGCTTGGCCGGATCACCGTATTTTTCAAGATCAGCAACCTTGAGCCGCCCGATTCCGTGTTCCGCACTGATTGAACCGCCCAATTCATGCACCAGATCGTGCACCAGCACCTTGATCGCGGGGCGCACGTTATCATGATCCGCGCGCACCTTACCGGGCATGGGAAACACGTTGTAATGCAGGTTTCCGTCCCCGACATGACCAAAACAGTTGATCCGGAAATCACCCAACGCCGCTATCGCCACCCCCGCCTGCGCGATGAAATCAGGCAGGGCGCCCAACGGCACTGAAATATCATGCGACGATACCGAGCCAATCAGGCGGTTCGCTTCGGGGATCATCTCGCGGATGCGCCAGAAGTCATTTGCCTGTGCCGTATTCTGCGCCACCAGCCCGTCGCGTACCAGTTGCGCGTCCATCGCGGCGGCAAACAATCCTTCCAGACCCGCACCCGCGTCCCCTGCACCGCTGAGCCCCAGTTCGATCAGTACGCACCATTCAGGCGGGCTGCTGAAGGGTTGGCGCACGTCGGGCAATACCTCTGTCAGGAAATCAAACCCCTGCCGGTGGATCAGTTCGAAGGCGCTGATCATTTCGCCGAAATGAGCGCGGGCAAGCGACAGAAGATCTAGCGCCGCGCGCGGGCTGTCGACCACCATCAGCGCCGTGCCGCGCCCTGCAGGTCGAGCGAACAGTTTGAGTGCAGCAGCAGTGATGACGCCCAAAGTCCCTTCCGCCCCGATGAGCAGGTGACGCAGGTCATATCCGGTGTTGTTTTTGCGCAGCCGCGTCAGCCCGTGCCAGATTTGTCCATCGGGCAGAACCGCCTCAAGTCCCAGACACAGATCGCGCGCATTGCCGTAGCGCAGAACACCTGTGCCGCCTGCGTTGGTGGCAAGGTTGCCGCCGATCCGCGCGGAGCCTTCTGCCGCCAGTGACAGCGGGAACAACCGGTCCACCGCTTCGGCTGCCGCCTGCACGTCGGCAAGGATCACGCCTGCCTCCACCGTGATGACGTTCTCGTCCGGATAGACGGCGCGCACCTTGTTCATGCGTTCCAGCGACAGGATCAGCGGCATGGAGCTGCCAGACATCACCTGCCCGCCCACCAATCCGGTGCCGCCCCCGTAGGGCACAACGCCCACTTGCGCAGCATTCGCGTGCCGGATCAGCGCCGCAACTTCCCCCACATCGCGCGGCAAAGCGACAAGGCTGGATTGCCCCTGATAGCGCCCTCGCGGTTCTTCAAGGTAACGGGGTTCGGCGGCGCGAAAAACCTCTGCGGGCAGATCAGCGCGCAGGCGGGATTCAAAGGCGGCATCAACGGGATTTACTGTCATGCCACATTGATCATTCGCGACGCAGCAGGATGCAAGCGGCTATTCGTCGCGGCGCAGATAGGCGGGGCGCAGCACCATAATTGTGGGCCGCGATGGCAGGCGGTCCAGCGACACTGTGAGGGCGGGGCCGTCCAGTTCCACAATCGAGAAATCATCGGCCATACCGCGCAGAAAATCATCCAAAGCGAAATCGGACAACCAGTGCATCGGGATCACGATAGAGGACTTGAGCCGTTTCAGCACCCGGATCATTGACGGCTGGTCCAGTGTATAGCCGCCATCGACCGGTGCCATCACAACATCCAGACGCCCGATAGCGGCATATTGTCCGGCGTCCGGTTCGTGGTGCAAATGGCCGAGATGGCCGATACACAGGCCCGCCATTTCAAAGATAAAGATCGAATTTCCCTCGGTCTCTACGCCTGAAAATTGCGAACGGATGTCCGTAGAGACATTGCGGATCAGCACTTCGTCCAGATCGAGGTTGTGATCGATGCCTTTTCCGAATTCACCCCACCCTTCCAAAGCATGGGGAATAGCCGGATCGGGAAACGCGGTCCAATGGCTGTCATGTGCGTGGTTCATCGTGACAACATCAGGGATCATCGGCAGGGTACCGGTAAAGCCGGTAAAATCAGTGACCATGTTCAGCCCGCCATGGCTGCGGATCAGAAACGACGCATGGGCGATATAGTGAATAAACACCTCTTCACGCGCGACCTGAGGCAGGCTGGCCTGCGCCAGATAGACCATTCCGGGTGTTGCATCCGCAAGCGCAATGCAGTGGCTGGGCGTGCGGGTTTGGGTTTGTGCGCCAGCCCCAAGCGGAACCGCCAGCAAGGCGGCAAGCAGAATGCGAAAGATCACAGACATTGGTCCTCCTTTGGCTTTATCATAACAGCGGTTCTCGCCATCCCCCAAGCGAAATAGCGTTGTAGCCCCGCGCAAAAAAGCGTCATCTGGCCGAAAGTTTGGGAGATTTGATATGTTGGCAGAACGCGCATGGGTTCCTGAAACCTGCGAAACACTGGTGCAAAAGATCGCGGCACAAACGGCGGGCGCGGACAGCAGTGCCATTGCCGCGCGCCTGTTCGCGCTGGCCGATGAAAACCGCGAAATTCACGAACGCGATTGCTTCAACCTCAACCCGGCCACCAATGTGATGGCACCACGCGCCGAGGCGATCCTGTCCAGCGGTATCGGCACGCGCCCCTCGTTGGGCTATCCCGGTGACAAATACGAGATGGGGCTGGAAGCGATTGAAGAGATCGAGGTGATCGCAGCCGAACTGGTCGCGCAGGTCTTTGGCGCCAGATATGCGGAAATCCGTGTCCCGTCCGGGGCGATCGCGAACCTGTATGGCTTCATGGCGACCTGTGTGCCCGGTGATACGATCATCGCGCCCCCTGCCAGCATCGGCGGGCATGTAACCCACCACGCGGACGGGTGCGCAGGGCTGTTCGGGTTGAAGACCGTCCCTGCCCCGGTGAACGCCGATGGCTATAGCATTGATGTAGACGGGTTGCGGGCATTGGCCCACGAGGTGAAGCCGAAACTGATCACCATCGGCGCCTCGCTGAACCTGTTTGAACATCCTGTTGCTGATACCCGCGCAATCGCGGACGAGGTCGGCGCGAAGGTGTTGTTTGATGCCGCCCACCAATGCGGAATTATCGCGGGCGGTGCGTGGAAGAACCCGCTTACCGAGGGCGCGCACCTGATGAGCATGAGCACCTACAAAAGCCTTGGAGGGCCAGCGGGTGGTTTGATAGTCAGCAATGATGCCGAGATCGCCCAGCGGCTGGATGCGATTGCCTTTCCCGGCATGACCGCGAATTTTGACGCGGCCAAGTCGGCGGCACTGGCATTGACCATGCTGGACTGGATCGACTACGGCGCGGCATATGCGGCCGAGATGATTGCTGTGGCGCAGGCTTTTGCTGCCGCGCTGGATTCCGAAGGGCTCAAGGTATTCGGCACCGCGCACGGATTTACGCGGTCCCACCAGTTTGCGGTTGAGGCCGCAGAGTTTGGCGGCGGGCAGACCGCGTCAAAGAAGCTGCGCAAAGCCGGGTTTCTGGCCTGCGGGATCGGATTGCCGATTGATGCCGTTGCCGGGGATATGAACGGGCTGCGCATCGGGACGCCGGAACTGGTGCGCTGGGGGATCGGCGTTGCGGACACGCCGGTGCTCGCGCGGCTGGTAGCCCGCGCGCTGCGCAGCAATGATCCAGGCGGCATGGCAGATGAGGTGCGTGAACTGCGCGCGCAGTTTCAGGAGTTACGGTTTGTTGGGGGGTAGTCGCGTAATGGCTGGTTTGAGCCCATTCTGTGAATTGGATCTCTATGCTGCGAGCGCTTGCAGCGTTGAAATTTCT
>JBARUV010000108.1:0-7470 GCA_049645905.1 Sulfitobacter sp. | reverse complement strand
TTGTTGCGCATCTCGTCAAAATCACGGCTGAATCCGGCGGTCACATCATCCAGACCCATGATCAGTTCCGCGATATTCGCGTTCATCACATCGGTATGGGCATGCACATCCTCAAGCGAGGCATTCTCGATGTCGATCATCGCGTCATCGCCCGTCTTGAGCTTGGCGCGTGCGGTCTCGATCCGGCTGGTCAGTTCAGATATCTTGGCTTGCGCCTCCTGAACCTGCGTCTGGGATTCCCTCACCTGTGCATCCAAATTGGCCATCAAAGGCTCCTGTTTATCAATGTGTTAACTTGCATATGGGGTATGTTATGGCGATTTACATCACTTCCCCGTGAAAATTTTGCTGATTGTGGCAAATGGCCAGCGCAAAGAAAAGAGCGTTCACGGCGCGGGCGTGACCCCTGCGCGGCGTGCGGTCAACGCCAGAACCGCCCAAACTGCAAGGCCAGCGGCAACATACCACCCCAGAATTGACCGGATGTCGGCGTAGGGCATCATCGCCACGTCAGATGCAGAAGCCGAAGCGATCAACAATGATCCGGCAAACAACAACTTGCCGCACAGGCTTTGAAAGGACACATAGGTCGCCCGTGCACGATCCTCCAAAAGCGGCTGGATACGGCCCATTTTAAACGGATGTGACAGCGCGTCGGGCACGATGCGCAGCAACAGGACCGCAATCGCCAGCCAGCTTTGGGTCAGCGTCAACACCGCGATCAGCGTGATCTGCATGCCAAAGGCCAGCAACAGAATGCGCGACAGGCCAATAACCCCGCGCAATCGCAATGCAAACAGCGACGCCACCACAGACAGCCCCATCATCACTGCCGACACGGCACCACTGACCAACGGGGCCTCTGCCGCCAAACCGACCCCTTGCAACGTCGCGGCGATAAACGGCTGGCCAAAAACAAACGGCAGGTGGCTAAATCCGTACATCATCACGCTGAGGGCAAATATCCAGCGCAAGACAGGCTGGCCCAAGGCGGCGCGCATTGCGCTTAATTGCCCCCCCAGTTGCGGCGTGCCGGTCTGCTGGGATGGTTCCGAAAAGGACCACGCAATCGCCGTGGCCACGACCATCGCCACCCCTGCAGCAAGAAACGTGGCCTCAAGACTGATCATCGCCACCGCGCCGCCGACAACGGCTGAAAGGGCAAAACCTGTCAGCGAGAACTGCAGGGCCCGCGTCTCCTGCGCCTCTATCTGCTCTGCCTTGCCATCAGCAACGAGGGATTCATACAACAGTGCGGAGTCGGTTCCCGAGGCAAACGCCGCTGCCGCACCGATAAAGACCTGCCCCAACGCGAAGGCGGCAAAACCACCTCCCAATCCCAGCAAGAGCGACCCCGCCACGCCCGCCAGCATCGCCGCAATCAATGTCCTGCGACGGCCCAACCTATCCGAAAGATACCCCGATGGCACCTCAAGAACAGTGACTGAAATATCATAAACCGCATAAAGCGCGATCGCGGCGGCAGGCGACAGGTTTTGCTGGAAATACAGAAACCACACCGCCTGCCAGAACAGCAGGGACTGGGCAAACTTGAACCACGGGTAAAGCGTGATATTGCGGGCCGCACCGCTGCTTTTCGTGTGGGGGGTCATCTGTGATCGCCTGTTGGGTGCATGACCCATCATTACAACGTGCAGTTCAGTTGCAAAGCACTGTGATCAAGTGGTGCGGCGCATCGCACGCATCAAAAGCGCCCGGATCAACACAATTCAACCAAACAATTTCCACATCTCCCCGCTAGGACCAATCCGGGTCAGCTCATTTTGAGTCACTTTGTCATCAAGGGAACGATACGTGCCAACTACGTTCAGCGTTATCAGCCTTGGTGTTCAGGCAATCATTGATCCGAACGAAGGGAACACCTTCGCTGAAAATGCATCGGCCCTTGTCGGGTTGACTCTGGGTGATCTGGAAAATCCGCTTTGGGAGAAATCCCACACCTTTTCGCCCGGCACGGGTGGTTTCGGCGGTGGCACTGGCACAGCCTATGACATGAACAACAACGCCTCGAGCGAAAACTTCCGGATCGACGGCGGGCCCAACCAGACGTTTGACGGCACGTCGATTTATAACGCGACGATTTCCTATGTGGACGGCACCACCGCGACGATCACCGCTGTCATCTTTCAGGATACGGCTGGCAATACCTACCTCGCCCCCGAATTTTCCGCCAATGGCGACCAGACTGTCCTTCAGGCGGGACCAATCCGCTCGCTGACGCTCAATTCACTGTCGGGAAACAACTATACGGGCCTCACGGGCAATCGCCAGACAACAAACTTCGCCGTCTGTTTTACGCAAGGCACCC
Source organism: Sulfitobacter sp. (assembly GCA_049645905.1). Classification (GTDB taxonomy): domain Bacteria; phylum Pseudomonadota; class Alphaproteobacteria; order Rhodobacterales; family Rhodobacteraceae; genus Sulfitobacter. Next base: position 5,141 of record JBARUV010000108.1, on the reverse strand, counting down.
GTATCAGAACGCCGGACGGGGAACGCCCCGTCGAAACGCTCAAACTGGGTGATCCGGTGGACACACTGGACAACGGCGCCCAGCCGATCCGCTGGATCGGCGGTCGAAGCGTGCCCGCAATTATGGGCATGGAACCTGTGGCGTTTGCTGCGGGCAGTCTGGGCGCAGGCCTGCCGCGGCGGGCGATGGCGCTTTCACGCCAACACCGCGTCATGCTGGACAATCCCGTTGCCGAACGCATGACCGGAAACCGTCAGGTGCTGGTACCGGCCCATAAACTTGCCGCCCTCCCGGACGTGGAGGTGATTACAACGCTCGGCTTTGTCACCTACTGGCACTTTCTGTGCGACGCCCACGAGGTTGTCTTTGCCGAGGGCGCACCGGTCGAAACCCTCTATCTGGGAGCAGAGGCGCGCAATTGCCTCACCGATGAGGCCATCACTGAAATCAGCCGGATATTCCCCGACCTCGTGACCGGCCTCGCACCCCAATCACCCGTGCGCTCCTTGCTGACCGGCGCACGGTCAACCCAGATGCTGCGACGGCTGTTGCGGAACAACAAATCCGCGCTGGCACCCGCCTGACGCCTATTTCAAGGCCAGCAATGCGGCAACCATTTCGCTGTCGGGATCACCCAGCGCGTCGATGATGTCAAAGTGATGTTTGCCCTCGACGACATGCTGTTTTGCCCCCCAGGCGCGTGACATGGCCTCGGCCTGCTCCAGAAAGGCGGGGCGTTCATCCGCACCGACCCAGACCGTCACATCGACACCGTGCGGCGGGCTCATGTTGACCGGGCTTTCCGCCTGCGCCTGTACGGCATCGAGCTTCAGGATATCATTCATCTTGGTCTGCAAAAGCGGCGTCAGATCCGCCACCGGAGAGATCGAAACGATTTGCACCACCCGGTCGCGCACATCCGCACCCAGCAACAGCGGGTCCATAATCCGCGTCACCAGATGCCCGCCAGCCGAATGGCCAACCAGCGCGATCGGTCCATATGTCCGGTCCGCAGTTTTCTTGAGCGCGGCAGCGATCTGGGTCGCGATTTCCGCGATGGAGACATCGGGGCACAGATCATAGGTGGGCATCGCCACGGTCCACCCTTTGGCCAATGGCCCTGCAGCCAGATGCGACCAGAGCGAAGCATCAAAGGCCTTCCAATACCCCCCATGCACAAACATCACCGTGCCCCGTGACACCCCTTCGGGTTCGAAAATATCCAGCACCTGCCGGTCGGACGGTCCGTAGGATACACCGATCTGCGCGCGCGCGCCCAGCGCGGCACGAAAATCTGCAGCGGCCTGCGCCCAGCGCGGCGGATAATCTGCGGCGCCGTCAATATATTCGGCATTGGCATAGGCATCGTCTAACGTCATCTTGGTATCCTCAACATCGGCATGTTCATAAACTCTAACTGGACAATCATAGCCTTTGTTGGTTTGGGTGCCACAACCAAAACGCGGAGACTCTCATGACCGATGCAATTACCGATCTCAAAAGCCTGCTCAATGACCCCAGCCTGCTGGAAACCCGCGCCTATATAGACGGCAAATGGGTGGATGGCGAGGATGGCACCTTTGATGTGATGAACCCCGCCCGCGGCGACGTGGTTGCGCAAGTCGCCAATCTGAGCCGCAAGCAAGTCGGCGTTGCCATCGCCGCTGCCGAAAAAGCCCAGAAAGAATGGGCAAAATGGACCGGCAAGGAACGTGCCGCCGTGATGCGCAAATGGTTCGACCTGATGATGGCGAACCAAGCCGATCTGGGTGCAATCCTGACCGCAGAACAGGGCAAACCACTGGCCGAAGCCAAAGGCGAAGTCGCTTATGGCGCCTCGTTCATCGAATTCTTCGGCGAAGAGGCCAAGCGGATTTACGGTGAAACCATCCCCGGCCACCAGCGTGACAAGCGGATCACCGTTCTGAAACAACCCATCGGTGTGGCAGCGTCGATCACGCCGTGGAACTTCCCCAATGCGATGATCACCCGCAAGGCGGCACCCGCACTTGCGGCCGGGTGCGCCTTTGTCGCGCGCCCCGCTGCCGAAACACCTTTGTCAGCCATCGTCATGGGCGTGCTGGCCGAACGCGCAGGCATCCCTGCGGGCGTGTTCAACGTCGTGCCTTCGTCCTCCTCCTCTGCCGTGGGCAAGGAATTCTGCGAAAACCCGGCCGTGCGCAAACTGACCTTCACCGGCTCCACCGAAGTGGGCCGCATCCTGATGAAGCAGGCCGCGGATCAGGTCATGAAGTGTTCGATGGAGCTGGGCGGCAACGCACCGTTCATCGTGTTTGACGACGCCGATCTGGATGCCGCTGTCGAGGGCGCCATCCTGTGCAAATTCCGCAACAACGGACAAACCTGCGTCTGCGCCAACCGGATCTATGTGCAGGCAGGCGTCTATGATGTCTTCGCGCAAAAGCTCAAGGCGCGTGTGGAGAAAATGAAAATCGGTGACGGTTTTGAAGACGGCGTGGACCTTGGCCCGCTGATCAACCCCGCAGCTGGTGAAAAGGTCAAAGAGCATATCAACGACGCCGTCGCCAAAGGGGCGACAATCATTCTTGGTGACAGCGGCACGATGGACGGCAATTTCCTACCGCCCACAATCGTGACCGGCGTGACCCAGGATATGCTGGTGGCGCAGGACGAAACCTTTGGCCCCTTTGCCCCGCTGTTCAAGTTCGAGGACGAGGACGAAGTGATCGCCATGGCGAATGATACGATTTTCGGTCTGGCCTCTTACTTTTACGCCAATGACCTGTCGCGCGTCTACAAAGTGGCCGAAGCACTGGAATATGGCATCGTGGGTGTAAACACCGGCCTGATCTCAACCGAAGTCGCGCCTTTCGGCGGTGTCAAACAATCCGGTCTTGGCCGTGAAGGGTCGCACCACGGCATCGAAGACTATCTGGAAATGAAATACATCTGCATGAGTGTCTGACGCAGCAAGGGGCCACGCGCCTCCGGTGGGCTGACTGCCCATGTAATTCCAAAACCCGAGGGCCGCTGTAAGTGCGGCCCTCGGCGTTTTCTGCGCCTTTACCCCGGCGCAATTGTTACCATTACCGCTTCAAACTGCGCCCAGGTGATCGAGGCCTTGTTGCCCGCATACCCGTGATAATGCGATTTGCCGGATGAATTGGGCAGACCGGCCCAGATCTTGGCAAGGTTGTTCATAAACGCTACGCGGGACATATCGCCGTTGCGGAACCGTTTCAGACCCGCCTCTGCCAACAACACATCTGCCAGTTGATCCTGAACAGCCGGTGAATACCGCGCCTTGCGGCTGATGCCGGTCTTTTTGACAACACGCGCCAGCGTCTTTGGCACAAACTGGAAACGCCCGATGGCATGCGGCTGTCCCGGCGTATCGGCGATCCACTCGAAAATTTCTGCAATGCTCATCTGGGTGGGCGGGCGCGGGGTGCGGGTGCGCGCGCCGTGCTGAACCGCGTCATAGCCATCACGACGGGATTCTGCGCGCCCGATCAATGCACGGATCGTCGCAACATCGCTGCCCTGCAGGCCTTCTGCGGTGGCAGCAGGAAAAGCGGGCACATGCGCGGGCAGTTCCTGAAACATGCCGCCCTTGGCCCTGCCGATAAACAGACTGCCCGATCGTGCCAGCCCCGTCTCACCGGACGTCTGGAACAATACACCGCGCCCTTGCCCCGCTTGATCCCGCTCAAGCAGCGAAACGACGCCCGCCTGCCCCGCAACAGCGATCAGCGGCATCAAAACCAATAGGGAAAAAATCAGACGCAACAACACAGATACTCCGGGCCACGGCAGGGCTGGCACCCAACGTCGCACGAAGAAATTGATAATTCGTTTTACTGCAAAATCTGCGCCCTGAGCCCTTCAAACACGCCAGACGGGGCGTGGCAAAACTCCAGATCAACCGGCAGCCCCCTGTCCTCCTGCCACTGGCTCAGGAAAAACACGCCATCCTGCACCGGCCAGACCCACAAGACCCCCTCCAACCCGTTTTCCAGCACCACATCAACGGTATCATCCGCGCGCATCCGGTCCGGCCCAGCGCCCAGAAATTCTGCGAAATCCTGCCCGGCGGCCCCGACGGCCTTGCTGATCGCCGCACGATAGGTACCTATCAGCGCGTTCACCTGACGCTCAATCTCCGCGCCCTCAAGCGCCGCGTAGGGATCGTTGAGAAACACATGCGAGGACGCCAACGCAACGCTGATACACCCATCCGGATCAGGTTCTATATCGTCACCCACGGCCAGCGCTTCCTCCGCGCGGGCCTCTTCCATCATGGTTCTGAATCCGGCCAGCATGGTCTGAAACACATCTTCCGGCAAATCCATGGCGCGAAACTTCGCGACCGTTTCCGCCTCTACATCATCAAGGGACCGCGGCTCCACCCCCCCTTCAGCGGCCATCTCGACCCCCAGCGCGGCAAAGGCCTCTTCCGGCGCGGACACCAACTGCGCAAATCGCGCGTCCAGATCATCCGTCACTGCCCAGCGCCAGATCGAAACCTGCTCACCCATCTGTCCACCTCTTGCAAATTCCTGACCGTGATAGGCCACGCCGTACCCGACTGCAAAAAAATTTGCAGCAGCGCCAAGGATTGACCAACCGGCTGCGTCATACTCTTGTGATGCTGATGAAAACAAGCGACGACACTTTGGCTCTGGCCGCTGCGGGGGGCGATGCGGCTGCCTTCTCCACCTTGCTGGAGCGGCAGTATGACCGTCTTTTCCGGCTGTGTTTCCGCCTCACCGGATCACAAGCCGAGGCTGAGGATCTGACACAGGACATTTGCGCCGCCCTGCCCGCAAAATTGCAGAACTATCGCGGGGATGCCGCACTCACCACATGGCTCTACCGTGTCGCGGTAAACGCCGCCCACGACCGCCGACGCCGGTCTGCAACCCATGCAAAAGCCGCCGAAGGATGGGGAGATTGGGAAATGAACCGCCTCGCGGCCATTGCAGAAGCGGCAGAAGCGACAGACTGGCTGACCACCGCCATGCGCGCCTTGCCCGAAGACCTGCGCGATACGCTCGCACTGGTGCTTGACGACATGACCCACGCGCAGGCGGGCGAGATTTTGGGCGTCCCGGAGGGCACCATCAGCTGGCGCATTTCCGAGGCCAAGAAACAACTGG
>JBARUV010000107.1:0-43097 GCA_049645905.1 Sulfitobacter sp. | reverse complement strand
TGTCGGCGGGCGCAATTGATCAACCTGCAGGTAACCAATGGTCAAATCGATATCCGCCCGGACGACCTGCGCCATGCTGCACAGTATCAGTAACGACACCCTCAGCATCATTTCTCCTCCCCTTTTTGTTGTCACTTTAGCCGTCGCCGCTTTGCGCTCGAATACGACCATGGTCGGGTATGATTTCAAGGCCTCACCCAACCAAAGTCTAATACCGCCGCCAAACTGCGCCGCATAAAGTAAGCCAAAATATCAACGATGCTCTGGGAGGCAAAAAATATGACAGTAGGGATATTCAAGGTTGGGGCAGTGCCCGCCGTCTTCCTTGCGGCTGCAACTTTGGTTCAGGCGCACGGGGATGTCACGCCGCAGGCCGTGGATACAACAGGCCTGCCCGAAAATGGTACCGAGTGGCTGATCGAAAACCCGTACCGCGCCGAAACTGCAGGCGAAGAGGTATGGCGCAAGGCAATCGATATCGGCGCGTCAGGCTACAACCAGAATTGTGCGCGCTGTCACGGGCTTCAGGTCGTGTCCGGTGGGCTTGCTCCTGACCTTCGCTTTCTTGAAGCCGAAGAATACGGTGACGAATGGTACGCTGAGCGTTTTCGCGTCGGGTATACCCAGAATGGAACGACCAAGATGCCCGCCTTTGGCGAGCTGCTGGGCCAGGATGCGGCATGGGCGATCCGGACGTACATAGAAACCCGGCCAGACACCGACGGTATTCAAGAAGTCTCCGATGAACTGAAAGCCATGCGCGACCAGATGGAAGGCTATGCCGCAGGAGGAGAAGGGGCTGACCCGGAGGCGTTGAAGGCCCGTCTGATCGAAATCGGAGAAGGGATTGAAACCCTCTCGGGTGCGCCGGTCGCGGATTCGATTGCGTTGCGCGCTGCGGCACAGATCGACGGAACGCCCGCGTCCTACAAGGCTGCGGCCGAAACCCTGACAGTCGGATTGTCGGCCGCGAACTGAGATGCGGAGTCCGGCGCTCGTTTTCTCCCTGGTGGTTGCGGGTCTGTTCCTTGCGGGACAGGCCCGGGCTGCTGATCCCTGCGCAGATTATGTGCCCCAGCCGAAGCCGCAGAACACGGGCCGCGAAGAGGTGGGTCAGGATCTCGACCAGATCATGGAACGTGGTATCATGCTGTTCGCGGTCTATGAAGATTACCCGCCTTACAGCTGGCAGGAGAATGGCGCAGCACGCGGTGTCGATATAGAAATTGCCCGACTGGTTGCCGAGGATATCGGCGTAGAGGCGTCTTTCAATTTTGTTTCCGCGGGCGAAAACCTAGAAGCGGACCTGCGCAACAACATCTGGCAAGGGGCACTGATAGGGGGGCGCATCTCGAATGTGATGATGCGCGTGCCTTATGATCCGTCTTTCAAGTGCCGGGTTGAGCAGGTCGTGTTCACCGGGCAATACGCAAGCGAATCCATTGCCATTGCATATGCCAAGGCGGCGTACCCCGATGAAAAACCCGTTCCCGCCTACTTCCGTTTCGACAAGGTCGCAGTAGAGAACGATTCAATTTCGGATTTTTACCTATCTTCTTTTGCTGGTGGGCAGCTGACCACGAATGTGTCGCGTTTCCCTGCAATGCAGACCGCGATGTCAGCACTTGCAGATGGACAGACGATTGCGGCGATGGGGCCGCTTGGTCAGCTGGAATATGGTCTGACCGAGGCCACAGCGGTGCATCAGCCGCCCCTTGCCGGGTTTGCCGTGAGCAAATGGACGTTGGGTGTCGGTGTCAATTTCCGCTTCCGTCCGCTGTCCTACGCTGTGGATGACGCGATCGGTGCTGCGCTGGCTGACGGGCGCATCGCAGCAATTTTTGCGAGCTACGGGCTCAGTTTCCAGCCCCCGGACCGCTGAGATATGCGCCGTTAGTCTAATATGCCCTTGCGACCGGATCGCCTAGCATCACCAAAATTCTGCCAAGGAGCCTGCCCATGAACCTCAGCGACGAAAAGACAATCAATGCGGACCGCGCAACGGTCTATGCGGCCCTGCTTGACCCGGAAGTTCTGAAAGCCTGCGTGCCGGGCTGTCAGGAAATGACCGGCTCTCCTCAGGATGGGTTTGAAGCGGTCGTTGTGCAAAAGGTTGGCCCTGTCAAAGCGACCTTTAAAGGCGCTGTCAGCCTCACTGATATGGTGGAGTCCGAAAGCCTCACGATATCCGGTGAGGGCAAAGGCGGCGCTGCGGGCTTTGCCAAGGGCGGCGCCAAGGTCCGACTCGAGCAAGACGGCGACAAGACGATCCTGCACTACGATGTCGAAGCCAAGGTTGGCGGCAAGCTGGCCCAGCTAGGCAGCAGAATCATCGACGGGTTTGCCAAGAAAATGGCGGATCAGTTTTTCAACAACTTTCAGGATGCTGTGGGCGCGCCCTCTGCCGAGCCGGCTGACGGTGTGGAAGAAAAGAAAACGGGCTGGTTCAGGAAGCTTGTGAAGAGCTGAAGGAACGGCACAAGAGAATTCAAGGGAGGAATGGCATGGCCAACGTGACGATGACAATCAATGGGAAATCGGTTTCCCGCGACGTGGAGGGGCAGACACTTCTGGTGTCGATGCTCCGAGAGGACCTGCGCCTGACAGGCACACATGTTGGTTGCGATACATCGCAATGCGGCGCCTGCGTGGTGCATGTGAACGGCAAGTCCGTCAAATCCTGCACGATGTTCGCGATCGAAGCGGATGGTGCAGATGTTAAAACCATCGAAGGGATGGCAAACAAGGACGGATCGCTGAATGTGATTCAGGCCGCGTTTCAGGAGCATCACGGTCTGCAATGCGGATTTTGCACCCCAGGAATGGTGATGACGGCAACAAACCTGCTCAAGGAAAATCCTAAACCCACAGAGGGCGAAGTGCGTGCCTACCTTGAAGGCAATATCTGCCGCTGCACAGGCTACCACAACATCGTCAAGGCGATCCTCGCGGCATCCGGTCAGGATGTCAGCACAATCGCCGCCGAATAACACCGGGCAGGGGCCAACGCGCCGCGCAGCCCGATTTTTACGTTTCAGGGAGAAGTTTCATGCCGAAGGATACCGGAATTGGTGCGTCAACGCGCCGCCGCGAAGACGTTCGTTTCCTAAAGGGAAAAGGACAGTACACCGATGATATCGCACCCGCCCATGATCAGGTGGTTGCGGTCTTTGCCCGTTCCACCGTTGCAAACGGCATCATCAAATCAATCGACACATCGGTCGCCGAAGGCATGCCCGGCGTGCTGGCTGTTTTTACCGGTGAGGATTTCGTCGAGGTCGGCAGCAACCCCGCCGGCTGGCTGATCAACAGCCGCGACGGCGAGCCGATGAAAGAGCCAAAGCGCCCCGTGCTGGCCCACGGCAAGGTGCGCCATGTCGGTGACGCCTATGCCGCTGTCATCGCGGAAACCGAGCGTCAGGCAAGAGATGCGGTTGAAGCCATTGAGGCCGACATCGACGAACAGCCCGCCGTGATGGACGTCAAAGCTGCCCTTACGTCGGACACTTTTGTTCATGATGAGATCGGCACCAACCAGTGTTTCGACTGGGGCTGGATCGAAGACAACCGCCAGGCCACCGATGAGGCGATCAAGGGTGCTGCACATGTCACGACACTTGAGCTGATCAACAACCGGCTGGTGCCCAACGCGATGGAACCGCGCTGCTCGATGGCGAGCTACCGCGAGAGTAACGACGAATACACGTTGCATACCACTTCGCAGAACCCGCACCTGACGCGTCTGTTGATCTCGGCCTTTGTTCTGGGAATTCCCGAAAACAAGCTGACGGTGATTGCGCCGGACGTGGGCGGCGGCTTTGGTTCAAAGATCTATCACTACGGAGAAGAAGCGCTGGTTCTGGCAGCAGCCAAACGGTTGGGACGCACTGTCAAATGGACCGCAGACAGGACAGAAGCGTTTCTGACGGACGCTCATGGCCGCGACCATGTGACCAAGATCGAACTGGCCACGGACGCCGAGGGTAATTTCCTTGCCTTCCGGACTGAAACATACGCCAATGTTGGTGCCTATCTGTCGAATTTTGCGACCGCGACGCCAACCTTTCTGCATGGCACGCTGATGGCGGGCAACTACACTGTGCCCAACGTCTATGTTAACGTCAAAGCGGTCTTTACAAACACCGCCCCAGTGGACGCGTATCGAGGTGCCGGTCGACCCGAAGCAACCTATTCGCTGGAACGGGTTATTGATAAATGCGCGCGGGAATTGGGCATGGATCCGATTGCGCTGCGCCGCAAGAACTTCATCAAACCTGATCAATATCCCTTCGCCTCTGCTGCAGGTCTTGAATACGACGCGGGCAACTATGATGCACTGATGGACAAGATGGAGGAAGTCGCCGACATGTCCGGGTTTGCCGCCCGTCGCGCGGAAAGCGAAGCCAAGGGTATGTTGCGCGGCTTTGGCGTGAACGCGTATGTCGAGGCTTGCGGCATCGCCCCCTCCAACCTCGTCGGGGTGTTGGGCAGCCGTGTGGGTCTTTATGATGCAGCTACCGTGCGGGTGAACGCAACTGGCAACCTCAGCGTGATGGTCGGGGCGCATAGCCACGGACAAGGCCACGAAACCGTGTTCCCGCAGGTTGTGGCGGAAATGTTGGGTATCGACGCTGAAAGCATCGACATCGTGCACGGCGATACGTCCAAGATCCCGTTCGGGATGGGCACCTACGGGTCTCGCAGCCTCGCGGTGTGTGGATCTGCCGTGGTGCGCGCCACCGAAAAGATCATCAACAAGGCCAAGAAGATTGCAGCGCATATGCTGGAAGCCGCAGAAGGTGATATCGAATTGAAGGACGGGCAGTTCTCGGTGGCGGGAACGGACAAGGCCGTGTCCTTCGGGGAGGTCGCGTTGAAGGCCTATATCCCGCATGATTTCCCGCTTGAAGACATCGAGCCGGGGCTGGAAGAAACCGCCTTCTATGATCCGGCAAACTTTACCTATCCATCAGGGGCCTATTGCTGCGAAGTCGAGGTAGACCCGGATACCGGCAAGGTGCGTGTTGATCGTTTTGCCGCTGTAGATGATTTCGGCAACGTGATGAACCCGATGATTGTTACCGGGCAGGTGCATGGCGGATTGGGGCAGGGTATTGGTCAGGCGTTGCTGGAAGCGGCGCGCTACAATGAAGACGGCCAGCTCGAAAGCGCGTCCTATATGGATTATGCCATGCCGCGTGCCGACGATTTGCCGTTCTATATTGTTGATCACAGCCAGAGCACGCCATGTACGCACAACCCTTTGGGCGTCAAGGGCTGCGGCGAAGCGGGTGCGATCGGATCGCCACCCACAGTCGTCAATGCGGTAATCGACGCGCTGCAATCGGGTGGCAAGAACATCACCCACATCGACATGCCGCTGACACCGCATCGCGTGTGGTCGGCCATGAACAACGCCTGAAGGGAGTAACGACATGTATGCATTTGATATTGAACGGCCCAAGACGGTCGCTGATGCCGTAACCGCCCTGCAAGCGGATGAGGCGCAACCGCTTAGCGGCGGGCAGACCCTGATCCCGACGCTGAAGGCGCGGCTGGCTGCACCCAGCAAGCTGGTATCACTAAGCGGCATCGAGGAAATGATCGGGGTATCTGTCGAGGGTTCTGCGATCCGTATCGGCGGGGCGACAACCCACGCTCAGGTGGCAGTCGAAGCGGTGGAAAGCTATCCGGCGCTCGGCAATCTTGCCTCAAAAATCGGTGATCCGGCTGTGCGCAACCGGGGCACCATCGGCGGCTCTGTTGCCAACAACGATCCGGCGGCGTGTTATCCGGCTGCGTGCCTTGCATCCGGTGCGACAATTACCACCAATACCCGTGACATCCTTGCTGATGACTTCTTTCAGGGCATGTTTGACACAGCTTTGGAGGACGGCGAGATCGTGACCGCTGTGACCTTCAAGATTCCACAGAAAGCGAACTATCAGAAGTTCGAGCAACCCGCGTCCCGCTTTCCGCTGGTGGGTGTGTTTGTTGCAAAACACGACGACGGCGTTCGGGTCGCAGTTACCGGTGCATCCGAGAGCGGTGTGTTCCGCTGGACAGAAGCCGAGACTGCGCTATCCGCCAGCTTTGCTGCGGAAGCGCTCGAAAATCTCAGCATTAGTGAAGACGGAATGATCAATGATCTGCATGGCGACGGTGTGTACCGTGCGCATCTGATCAAAGTTCTGACCGGACGGGCTGTCAAAGCTGCAGCGTGACTTTGTGATCTACGGCAGTGAAATGGCCTCCGCTAGCGCGGGGGCCATTTTCGTCTGAGGAGAAATGATCTGTGCGCCTGAAATTAAGATACGCCATTTTTTTAAGCGTGCCGATGATGCTTGCCGCGGCAGGGCCAAGGCTAGATGCAGACAAGTTTCTTGGCGATCTTTTGTCGGCTTGGCGACTGCTTGATGCGACAGCTTTGCAGTTTAGAATCCTTGCTGAACCGATCGTGGAAGGGGTCATTCTGTGGGATGCGGATAACATCCGGATTTTCCCGCCTGATGATCATCTCGCACACACTTCGGTACTGCCCCTTCTTGCAGACATGAAACGTCTGAACGCATTGCGCGACGATGCTGATCCGGTTGCCACGGAACGTATCGAAAGGAACAGTACTGCCTATTATTGGTGTACGCCGGACAGTTGCCTAGCGGTCAATGGTCCGGCAATGGCAGAAGCGATTGGCCTCGATCCCGCTACCTACGAAGAGGTTTTTTCCGACAACACGCCGTCCGGCGCATCGACCTTTGCGTGGCTGGTTGCGGTGCTGATTTCGATATCGGCACTCCTTTGGGCGTTCCGTGGTCGGGGACGCAAAAATACACCCCAAACCGACCCTGAAAGTTTTCAGTTTGGACCGGTGCGTATCAACCCTACCCATATGAGCGCAGAAATCGATGGACAGACCAGTGATCTGACCCGTCGCGATCTGAAAATTATCGCAGCTCTGTACGCAAACCGGGGCGCCGCAATCAGCAAGGACCAGCTTTACGATGCGGGCTGGGGGCGCGATTTCATGCCCAACAGCCGGGCTTTGGAACAGCACATTCTGACCCTGCGTAAAAAGCTGGATCCGGATCGCCGCCATCCGGAGGTGATCGAAACGGTTTTTGGTCACGGGTACAGGTTCAACAAGTGAATTTGCAAATTTCTTGCATGCTTCTTGCAGCTTTCTGACCCTCGTTACCGTTGCTTCGCGCAGCATGAGTGCATCAACAGGAGGAACTTATGAAACACTCTAAGATCATTTGCGCAGTTTTGGCGATCACCCTGACCACGCCTGCCTTGGGGGATGAATACGGTGTCACAAACCCCGAAGAACTCTCCATGGAAGGCATGATGGACCGGATGCGGCATGGACAAGCGCACCCGATGGATTACGCCATTGGATATGGTGCTGCCAAGGCTGGCCGTCATGAAGACGCCCGCGAGATATTTCAAAGCGCGATTGAGCACACCAATTCCGCTCAGGCGATGACCTGGATGTCATGGTTGGAGGACAATGGCCTTGGTGGTATGGAAAACCCCTCTGCTGCGGCTGAATGGGACCGTAAGGCGGCTGAACTGGGCAGCGAGGTTGCTGCGTTTAACTACGGCCTTGATCTGATGCGCGGCAGGGGCGTGCCACGCGATGATATTGCAGGCCGCAAAATGATTGACCGTGCCGCTGCGATGGGTGATGCGACTGCCCGCCATCTGGTCGAAAATGACTATGACCTCGACAGCGTGACGCCCGATGCGGATGAATGGAAATATGAACTCAACCTGTTCTGATCGTCAGGATAATGCATTGCGAATTCGCCCGTTTCAAACGGTCGAGACATCGCCCCGATCACTGATCAGGGTGATGCGCAGAAGTCCAAAGCGACCCTTGAGCGCGCGAATGTCGGGCAATGGGGCCATCGTCAGAGCCGTCGAAAATCCGTCTGCGATTGTGGCGGTGTCGGCTTCGACGGACACGGTGGACCATAGCGGCTTTGCCTGACCGTGCAGGATATGGCCGTTCCCGTCCAACGGGACCGCTGCGGGACTGGAGGTTGCAAGAGCGGCTGAGAAGATCGTTCGCGTTCCAATATGGCCGAACTCAGGATCGCTGACACCAATCGTCCAGGGGCCTCCGGTGCCGCGAAACTCCCCAATATTGACGAGGGTTCTGTCCAGCCCCGCACGCCTCAACGTTTTGGTCACCAGATCCGTGGCAAAACCCTGTGCAATGCCGTTAAAGGTTAACGCTTGCCCTTTGCCGAGGGTGATTGACGAGGCAGTATGCCGGACCTGCGACCAACCGATGAGCTTGCGCGCAGCCTGCGTGTCTCGCCCCTCCGCCAATGCGCGCCACAGCGGCTGCACGGTCGGGTCGAACAAGCCGCCAGTTGCCTTATGGATCGTCCCGCACGCACGCATAAGCGCATGCATTATCTGATCCGGGTCGTGCAGCCGACCCTCCCGGTTCAAACCGCAGAGCGCCGAGGCGGGGTCGAACAGGTTGAACTGCTGTTCGACCTTGGCCAGTAGGGCACGTGACTGTTCCAGTGCAGTCACTGCAATCTCGGCTGGTGCATGCAAGGTAATTTCGACATCCGCCCCCAAGGCCCGACCTTGCCAACGGTGCACCTGCGCCAATGCGGGTGATGCCACCGTAGAGGCGCCGGAAATGGCTAGAAAACGGCGTCGGTTCAGGTTCATTCGGCGGCCGCACCCTGCAATTTGCGCACGCGCCGCGCGGCCACGATCAGCGGCACGCATTGCGTCGGATCGTCATGGATGGTCACGCAGTCAAGACACTGGAAGCATTCCGAATATTGTATCTCGCCAGTTCTTTTGATCGATCCATAGGGACATTTCACGCGGCACAACTGGCAGGGTGATCCACATTCAGCCCGCCTGTCGATCCATTTACGGGTCCGTATCAGCCCGCCTATCGCCATCACTGCCCCAAGTGGACAGACATAGCGGCAAAAACCCTTGAACAACACCATCGACAGCAACAAGAGACCTGCCGCATAGGCGACGTAATACCATTCGCGGACAAAGTAAGTGGTCACGGCAGTCTTGAACGGCTCGACCTCGATGGCCTTGTCCAATCGTGCCGGAGCCGTGAACAGGATGGCGACCAAACCAAAGAGCACCACGTATTTGATCCACTTCAGCCGGTCATCCCAGGCATCCGACAAATCGACCTGAGGAATGTGCAACCGGACGGCGATGTGGTGCGCAAACTCCTGCATGGCTCCAAACGGACATAACCATCCGCAAAACAACCCCCGACCCCAGAGGACAAATCCGAGGATACTGACGCCCCAGATAGCCAGTGAGAAAGGATCATACAGCAGGAAGGCAAATGACCCGCCCTCGGTGATTGTTCGCAACACACCCAGCGGTGTGACGATTGACAGTTGCCCTTGGCCCCACCAGCCCACGAACACGATGACAAATGCCAGAATACTCAGTCTGATGGGGGTGTAATACCGATGGCCCGCCAGACGGTTCAGGCAGAGCCCCAGCAGTGCGACCAGACAGATGAGGAAGACCGAGAGGATGATCAGATCCGTCGCGCGGTTGCGCAAAGCGTCAACCCATGCCGGCGTTGGTTTGGCAATTTCCTGCCGTTTGAAGAAACGGGCATCCGTGCGGTGGGTTATGTCGAATGTGGCCGATCCGATGTCAGGTTGAAACACGCCATGTTCGCGCAGGGCCTTGATCCGTAAAATCCAGTTGGAGGTTGGATCAAAACCAAGTCTCCGGTCTGTCCGCAAGATAAGCGCTGCACCATCTCGCAACGCTTCGGGCACATCTTCATTCAACTCGATATAGATATCTGCATCCCGCAACGAGATCGGGAAACCGCCTTGCTCTGCACTGAGCAGATCAGGTGCCGTGTTCCGGATGAATTCATCTGTGATCAACCCGTGTCGCGCTGTTTCGATGACCAGTATGGGTTCGTCACTGGTAGAAATCTCCATGAAGCCCTGAAGTTCCTTCAGGCTGCCGGGGGACAGCACCGCGCGGGCAATGGCAGGCGGGCCGATGTCCACGACCCATAGATCAAGATAGGTTTGGTCGGGGTGTGCCCACGCCACAGGATCGTCGTCTTCCCAGAGGGTAGCGGCAAATTCCGCGTCAATTTCGGCATTTGATACACGGTGATGGGTGACAAGCCCTTCACTGACCAGATCGGCCCAGTTCAGATCCTCGCTATGGTTGAGATCAGGATAGGCAGGAGGCCCGGTCGAGACGCCGCTCATCTTGTCTCGGGCGACCTTGAGCGTTGCCGCCAACACACTCTCATGCGCGATACGCACCGAGGCCGTCGCCTTTGTTACCCCATCAAGATAGACCAATGCAGACCCGTCAGACCCGCCGCCATATGGCGTGCCAACAACCAGACTTTCAGTAATCGTATGGCCGCGGTACTGTTCGAAAAACTTGTGAAAAGGGGCCTCGCCCAGACCGGAGACAAAGATCGGCTCGTTGTGGGAAATCAGTTTTACGTCCAGAAACCTTCCATCAAGGTCCAGCACGACAAGCAGGTTGATCGGAGCACCGGAAAATCCCGGCAACGGGGCCATCGGCTCCGTTTCAAAGACAAAGCCGGCTTCGGCTCCGCCCGAATTGAGCAACTGCCAGACGCCTTCATCGTTGATCCTTTCCCCCAATGACATTGGCGGCGCGATATAAGGCTCCAGTATGTCCCGTGTCAGCGGTTCGGCAATCAAGGCAATGCTGGACAGCAGCCAGAAAGCCAGTGCATTTATCAGGCCTTGCGTTGTGCGGTGCTGCATCATTGAGCAAGATTAGAAGCAGGCCAGAATTTGCTCTATGCGACTATGGTCGGAGGTCGCTAACGTGAGTTGAACTCGCTCATAGTCTTGCCCAATGCGCTATTTAGCACCAGCGCCAGCCCGCTTGCATTTGAGCAGATTTTTGACGGTTTAGGGGCGGTGCAGGTTTCCTGCTTTTGAACCTTGGTTGCGCGCGCTACCATCGTAATGCACCGACGCGGACCAGCGATAGCGCGGGGATCGAATTGGGGCTTTTCTTGGTGCAGGCATCGCGGGCCTTGTTTTTATCCAAAGGAAAAAATATTGAACCATAAGAATAAATACGCAAACTGGTCTGTGTGATTCGAACACAAGCGCGCGCATCGCTCTTTGGTATGGTGGAGGACGGGAATGGAAGACGTGGCTACCTCGGAAAAAGACCATAACTGCAAGGTTGTCGGTCACAGACGCACGGCAGAGACGGCAAGACGTATGCGCCGTGTCACCGACGCAAATTTGATGCGGAGCGCACACCGACGCGAGACTGTCGCCGGAAGGATGGAATAGTACATGGCCAGATTTGAAACCAATTTTTGCAGTTCCGTTGTGGTTAAGGCCAAGCCTTTCACCTTCGAGATATTTGTCGCGCCCGGATTTTCGGGGTTGGAGGTGGCGTCGATTACCCAGACCCTGACATTGGCGAACGACATTGCGCATCGCGACCTGTTTCGCTGGCGGATGGTATCGGACACGCCCGGTTTGGTAAACGGGGCAGGGGACATGATTATTCGCGCGCACCCTGCTATTGACGATTACGGATTTTCCGATGCGATGGTTGTGGTGGGCGGTACCGGTGTCTCGCCCAAGGGCTGGCTGTCCCGCGCGCGCCAGATGCAACGCAAGGGATTGACCGTGGCCTTGTTGTCGGATGCTGCAACCGCTTATATCCGGTCCACCCGCGCGCCATCAGGTCATGTCACGACCCACTGGCATGACGCGGCGCTCTTGAACGAGGCGGGCTATCATCCTGATCTAACGGACCGCCTGTCCGAGAAATCAGACGGTATCATCACGGCGGCAGGGGTCGGTGCGACAGCCGAACTGGTCATCGGGCTGATTGCACCCCATCTGGATGCGCGGCAGGTTGCGGAACTTGGCAACCGGCTTTTGCTGCCCACAATTCGCAAGAGCGATGCCGCACAGCCGCGCGATATTTCCGGGAATGCCAGCCTGTTTGACGATTCCGTTGCGCGCATTGTCAGCCTGATGGAGGAGACCGTTGCTGAACCCTTGTGCATGCCGCATCTGACCGAACAGATCGGCCTGTCCACGCGCCACGTGGAACGCTTGTTTCGCGATGTCTTTCAGGAATCTCCGGCACGGTTCTATAAACAACTGCGCACCAGAAAGGCCTGGACCATGATTGAAGAGACACTAATCCCGCTCGCGGATATTGCCGCTGCAACCGGGTTTAAGACAGCGGGCACAATGGCAAAAGCCGTCCAGTCCACCTATGGCGATACCCCGACCAAACTACGGTCACGGAAAAACCGGACGTTGCTTAAATTCGCGTGAGGCGCGCACAGATCGCATTCCCACGTATGGTTGTCCGTGGGTGCCAACACAGTTTCCGCATATTAGGGCGGGTGAGAGAGACATAGAATGCTGGATGACGCATATCCTCCTGTCAGGGACGGACCGCCCAAGCCAAGCGTGATCCTGCAGCCGCAGGTGTTTAGCCTGCCGCCTGGAACAGAGCGATACGTGGTGCCGGGATGTGGTGCTGTTCTGGTGCGGATTGAGGCAGGGGATACCCTGCGGATCGAAAATACCGAAGGCGGCCAACCCTGCGAAGTGGTCTGTGCAGGACCGAACGGCAAGGCTGACGGCGGGCTGCTGGGCGTGTCGACACAAGGGCCCGCAAAGGGGTTGATGGCGTTGTTGTCTGGCGACGATCATTCGTTGCGGGGATTGCGCATGGGGATTGCCGCGCGCGGTATTGATCTCGCTGCCAGCGCGGCGCTGCATATATTTGATGGCACCACACCCGCGGGAACTGACCAATCATTTACAGCCACCCGCGACGGGGTGGTGATTGTCGCCGCGCCCCATCCCAGCCCTGCCGGCGCGATGGATGCTGAAACCCAAGATACCGCCACGCCGCTGACCTTGTGGATCACCCGCGCGGTGATCAAACAATTTCCGCGGTTTGAACTGCCTGACCCGCTTGCAGATCCCCTCAGTGACATCCGCATTCATTCCGCAACGGCGGAGGCGTATTTTGTCAAGGCAGGTGACTATATCCAGATTCAGGATGTGGATGGTCGCCAGTGTACGGACTTTGAATGTTTCTCTGCGCGCAAGCTAGACAAGGGAATCGAACATGCGCTGGATGTCACCACAACCCGTACATTGATGGGCCATGCCTATCCGATGCCGGGTCTTCATGCGAAATACTACGATCAGGAAATGCTGCCGCTGGTCGAAGTTGTGCAGGATACCTGCGGGCGTCACGACGCCTTTGCGATGGCCTGTACCGAAAAGTATTACAATGATATCGGCTATCCCGGCCATACCAACTGCTCCACCAATTTCAACGGGGCACTGGCTCCGCACGGCGTTGCGCCGCGCCGGGGCTGGATGGCGATCAACTTTTTCTTCAATACCTTTCTGGACGCGCACGGTGTGATGTATTCGGATGAACCGTGGTCACGGCCCGGTGACTATGTGCTGTTGCGCGCGCTCACCGATATCGTTTGTGTGTCTTCCGCCTGTCCTGACGATACCACCGCAGCCAACGGCTGGAACCCCACCGACATTCATGTGCGCACCTATTCCGGCACAGAGAAATTTCAACGCTCGGTTGCGTACCGGCCTACACCAGATGCGGATCCCAAGATGACGAAACAAACCGGTTTCCACGAGAATTTCGCCAAGCACACCCACAAGTTTATCGAGTATAACGGCTACTGGATGCCCGGATGTTTTGCGGATGGCGGAGCGATCGAAGAATATTATGCCTGCCGTCAGAAGTCGGTCATTATGGACCTCTCGCCACTGCGCAAATTCGAGATTACAGGCCCGGACGCAGAGGCATTGTGCCAATACGTATTCACCCGCAACATGAAGTCGCTCGCGATTGGCGGCGTCGTTTATACAGCGATGTGCTATGAACATGGCGGGATGATCGACGATGGGACTGTGTTCCGATTGGCGCGCGACAATTTTCGCTGGATCGGCGGCAATGACTATGGCGGTGAATGGCTGCGCGAACAGGCCGAAAAACTGGGGCTGAAGGTGTTGGTCCGTTCCTCAACCGACCAGCTGCACAACGTTGCCGTGCAAGGCCCCGAAAGCCGTGATCTGCTGCGCAAGATCGTCTGGACCGCGCCGCATAATCCTGAGCTGGATCAGTTGAACTGGTTCCACCACACGCCTGCGCGTCTGCGCAATGAATCCGGCACCGCCTTTGTGCTGTCGCGCACCGGATATACCGGCGAACTGGGCTACGAAGTGATGTGTCATCCGAAAGATTGCGACGAGATTTTTGATGCAATCTGGGAGGCAGGGCAAGAGCACGGGCTCAAGGCGATGGGGCTGGAGGCGCTGGATATGGTGCGTATCGAGGCTGGACTGATCTTTGCCGGATATGACTTTTCCGACCAGACCGATCCTTACGAGGCGGGCATTGGATTTACCGTGCCGCTCAAGACCAAACCGGATGATTTTATTGGGCGTGATGCGCTGATCCGGCGCAAGGAAAACCCGATGCGCAAACTGGTAGGGCTGGATATCGACAGCAATGTCGACGTCAGCCATGGCGATCCGGTTCATATCGGCCGCGCGCAGGTGGGCGAGGTCTGTTCAGCCATGCGCTCGCCGCTGTTGGGGCGTAATATTGCGCTGGCCCGCGTGGATGTGGCCCATGCGCAAGCAGGTACCGCGCTGGAAATCGGCAAGCTGGATGGCCATCAAAAGCGTCTGCCCGCGAAAATCCGCGCCGATCTGGCGGCCTACGACCCCAAGAAGGAACGCCCCCGTTCATGACCGCAATCGCCCTTGATCGGGTCGGGGGATAAATCGCACAAACGGAGGACCGGATCGTTAATCTTCCGGCCTGCTACCGGCTGTGCGGAGGCGATGAGATGACTATCTGGCTTTCGCTTAAAAAAGGGCGGCGTTTCACATTTAGACGTCGTTGAGCAGGGTGGGTACAACCCACCCTACGCCTCAGTTCTTGAGGTAAACCTCAAGGCTGTCATCAAGCGCATCTTTCCATACTGTATGGTGCATCGGGGCCATTGTTCCGGTGATAACAGACGCATAGGCGTTATCGCGGAAAGTCATGATATCAGCTTTCTTGTGGCCTTTCCACGCCTTGAACGCCTGACAGGCCCCTTCAACATCGAATGACGGGTAATCGGTCTCGTCGATCAGTTCCTTGGTGTAATCGCCCTGATACCAGATGCAATCGTAGTCATCTTCCAGTGCGGCTTCGGCTGCGATGCGGGCATCGACGTCCGCGCGCCGCTCTGCCTTGGAGGGGATATCAATGCGCCCCATGATTGCGTCGCGGACCCACCACGCCTGCGCATCAAACATGTTGAACGTGAACCACTGGTCCTGCATGCCCAGATAGAAAAGTGCCGGGTTATCGACCCAAGCAACACCCTTATATAGGTCTTCGGAGGCCAGAACATTCCTGGTCCGCAGGCGCAATGCGTCCGCCATAAATGGGAAGTGGTGGATGTAACCGGTACACAGCAGGATCGCATCCACATGTTTTGTGGTGCCATCCTTGAAATGCGCAGTGTTGCCATCGACTTTTGTCAGCAGCGGCACCTCGGACCAATTGTCGGGCCATTTGTATCCCATCGCGGCGGTGCGGTGGCTGACGGTGATGGATTTCGCGCCGTATTTCCAACATTGGGAGCCGATATCCTCGGCCGAATAGGAGGTGCCGATAATCAGCAGATCCATGTCCTTGAATTCCAGCGCATCGCGGAAATCATGGGCATGCAGGATGCGTCCCTTGAAACTGTCAAAGCCCTCGAACTCCGGCACATTGGGCGTGGAAAAATGGCCGGAGGCACAGATGACGTGGTCGAATTCCTCGGTATAGTCGCGGTCTTCGGGCAGGTTCTTGACGGTGACGGTGAACTTGCCATCTGCAAAATCGACTTTGCGCACGACGGTCTCGAACCGGATCATGTCGCGCACGCCCGCCTTTTTGACGCGGCCTTCGATGTAGTCGAACAGCACCGCGCGCGGCGGGTAGGATGCGATCTGTTTGCCGAAGTGTTCTTCAAAGGAATAATCTGCAAATTCCAGCCCTTCCTTCGGTCCGTTTGACCAAAGATAGCGGTACATGGAGCCGTGCACCGGCTCACCGTATTTATCCAGCCCGGTGCGCCATGTGTAGTTCCACAAACCGCCCCAGTTCGATTGCTTTTCAAAGCAGACGACCTCGGGGATTTCTTCACCCTTTTCCTGTGCGGATTGAAAGGCGCGCAGTTGCGCAAGGCCCGAAGGGCCAGCTCCGATGATGGCAACACGTTTGGTCATGGCTTGTCCTTATTGGGTGTCGAGGGTGGGCCAGAGCCCCACCTTACGTGCAGTCCGGTAAGGTGGGGCTCCGGCCCACCCCCGCGCATCAGATATCCAGTGTGTTGTCTTTTTCCCACTGGCTGAAATGGGACATAAAGCTGTTCCATTCCTGCATTTTCATCTTCACGTAGGCGTTCGAGAATTCATCCCCCATTGCGGATTTCAGGCCCTTGTCCTTTTCGTATTCACGCAAGGCATCCAGCATGTTCAGGGGCAGTTTGGGCGCGCCGCGCACTTTGTGGCCTTCGGCGTACATGTCGATGTCATGGCGCTTGCCGGGATCGGCCTGCGTGCGCACACCGCTCATTCCGGCGGCGATGATCACCGCTTGCAACAGATAGGGGTTCACTGCACCATCCGGCAGGCGCAGTTCGAACCGACCGGGCCCCGGAACACGCACCATGTGCGTCCGGTTGTTCCCTGTCCACGTGACCGTGTTGGGTGCCCACGTCGCCCCGGACATCGTGCGCGGTGCGTTGATGCGTTTGTAGCTGTTCACCGTCGGATTGGTGATCGCGGCAAGGGCAGAAGCGTGCTTCATGATGCCGCCAAGGAAGTGGCGGCCTTTTTCGGAAAGACCCAGTTCGGCAGTTTGCGAACTGTCATTCGCTTCCATCGCAAAGACGTTGGTTTTTGCCTTTGCCCCGGGTGCGTCCCAGACTGAGATATGCGCATGGCAGCCATTGCCCGTCAGGCCCTCGACCGGCTTTGGCATGAATGTCGCACGATACCCATGTTTCTCTGCCACGCATTTTGCCATGAACTTAAAGAACGAATGCTTGTCTGCCGTCGCCAAGGCATCGTCAAAGTCCCAGTTCATTTCCCACTGGCCGTTCGCGTCCTCGTGATCGTTTTGATAGGCGCCCCAGCCCAGTTCGAGCATGTGATCGCTGATTTCGCGGATCACATCAAGGCGGCGCATGAACGCTTGCTGATCATAGCAGGGCTTTGCGGCGGTATCAAAAGCGTCGCTGATCTGGTCGCCTGCGGGGGTCAGCAAAAAGAACTCGGCCTCGATGCCGGTTTTGACGTGCATGCCCATTTCGGCGGCCTCGGCAATCAACTTGCACAAGACGTTGCGGGGGGCCTGTGCGACGGGCTGGCCTTCCATCACGCAATTGGCGGGGACCCATGCGATTTCCTTGTTCCACGGCAGGATGATCGCCGCGTCGGGGTCCGGTACGGCCAGCATGTCGGGGTGGGCAGGGGTCAGGTCAAGCCATGTGGCGAACCCTGCAAATCCGGCGCCGTCTTCTTGCATATCGGCAATGGCGCGGGCGGGAACCAGCTTGGCCCGCTGGCCGCCAAAAAGGTCGGTGAAAGAGATCATGAAATATTTAACGCCGTTGTCCTTGGCGAATTTTGCGAGGTCCGTTGCCATTGTTTTATCCCTATTGTCTTCGCAGTGAGGGCGCGTGCCGTGTGACCGCGCCCTTCGTTTAAGTGTTAATATCCGGTACCCGGTTTGCCGGGGTACCAATCGGTGCCTGCCAATGGAATTTTCGCCATTGCGGCAGCTTCCATGGTCAGCGCGACCAAGTCTTCCGGTTCCAGATTGTGCAGATGGTTCTTGCCGCAAGCCCGCGCAATCGTCTGTGCCTCAAGCGTCATTACCTTGAGGTAGTTCTTCAGGCGACGCCCCCCCTCAATCGGGTCAAAGCGTTTGATCAACTCGGGATCCTGAGTGGTGATGCCTGCGGGGTCGCGGCCCTCGTGCCAGTCATCATAGGCCCCAGCGGTGGTGCCCAATGCGTTGTATTCCGCCTCCCATTTGGGATCGTTATCCCCAAGTGCGATCAGCGCAGCGGTCCCGATGGCAACCGCATCCGCGCCCAGTGCCATCGCCTTGGCCACATCCGCGCCCGACCGGATACCGCCGGACAGGATCAATTGCACTTTCCGGTGCATCCCCAAATCTTGCAACGCCTGAACGGCAGGGCGCACGATAGCCAAAGTGGGCAAACCTACATGTTCGATGAACACGTCTTGTGTGGCTGCGGTGCCGCCCTGCATACCGTCCAGAACAACCGCATCAGCACCGGCCTTGATTGCCAGCGTGGTGTCATAATAAGGGCGTGCGCCCGCGACCTTGACGTAGATCGGTACTTTCCAGCCGGTGATTTCACGCAGTTCGAGGATCTTGATTTCCAGATCGTCAGGGCCGGTCCAATCAGGGTGGCGACAGGCGGAGCGTTGGTCGATGCCTTTTGGCAGATTGCGCATCTGTGCAACACGGTCGCTGATCTTTTGTCCCAACAGCATGCCGCCGCCGCCGGGCTTGGCACCTTGACCAACGACAATCTCAATCGCGTCAGCCTTGCGCAGATCATCGGGGTTCATGCCATAACGCGAGGGCAGATATTGATAGACCAGCTTGCTGGAATGGCCGCGTTCTTCGGGTGTCATGCCGCCGTCGCCGGTGGTGGTGGACGTGCCTGCGGCCGACGCACCACGCCCCAATGCTTCCTTGGCGGGGCCGGACAAGGCACCGAATGACATGCCCGCAATGGTGATCGGGATATCCAGCTCAATCGGGTTGGAAGCGTGCAAGCCTCCGATGGTTACCGATGTTTCGCATTTCTCACGGTAGCCTTCCAAAGGGTAGCGCGAGATAGAGGCCCCCATGAACAGCAGGTCGTCAAACGATGGCACTTTGCGTTTCGCACCACCGCCGCGGATGTCGTAAATTCCCGTCGCCGCAGCGCGCCGGATGTCGCTGTTGATGTCTTGGCTGAAGGTGGCGGATTGTCGCGGCGTCGTGGTCGGGATCTTGCGGTCTGTCATTGTAAATATCCCTTAATACGCGCCAGCGTTATCAACGTCGAAGTTATAAAGGTTCCGGGCAGAGCCGTACCGTGTGAATTCGGACGGGTCCGCATCAAAGCCTGCCTCATCCAGCAAATCCTTCAGAATTTCGAGATGCTCGGGGCGCATCTCTTTCTTTTCGCAATCCGCGCCCAGACTTTTGACCGTGCCGCGCACAAAAAAGCGCGCCTCGTAACAGCTGTCACCCAACGCGTCGCCTGCATCACCGCAGACCACAAGGTTGCCGGACTGGCCCATAAACGCCGACATATGGCCGATGTTGCCCTGCACCACGATGTTCACGCCTTTCATCGAAATGCCGCAGCGTGAGGACGCGTTGCCTTTGACCACAATCAACCCGCCGTGGCCGGTGGCGCCAAGGTATTGGCTGGCGTCCCCCTCCACGATGATCTTGCCGGACATGATGTTTTCGCCCGTGCCCGGACCGGCAGAGCCATGGACATGCACTGTCGCCTGCTTGTTCATGCCACCACAGTAATAGCCGGTGGAGCCCATCACGTTCACCTCAATCGGCGCATCCAGGCCCACGGCAATTGCATGGCCCCCTTTGGGATTGACGATTTCCCAGACTGTCTGGTTGGTATCATCACTCTGCGCGTGCAAGCTTGCGTTCAGGGCGCGCAGGCCCTGCGCTTCTAGGTCAAAGGTCTGCATTTCAGGCGGCTTCCTCAAGTTTTGTAGGGCCGTCGTTGTGCGACCAGAAATAGACGGTTGCGGGTTCGGGTTCCCAGATGCGGGCGCCTTCGATGCCGGGCAGGTTCACCAGCGCGCGGTATTCCGATCCGAACGCCACATATTGATCGGTTTCGGCCATCACGGCAGGCTTGCAGGCAATCGGGTCACGGACCACGCCAAAGCCGTCTTTGGTGCCGACAACAAAAGTGAAAAACCCGTCCAGATCCTCAAGCGACGATTGTAGTGCCTCGCCCAGAGTTGCGCCGTGCTGCATGCGCCATGTGAGATAGGCAGCCCCCACTTCGGTGTCGTTCTCTGTCTCGATATGCACACCATCGCGGCGCAGTTTGCGGCGTAGGGAATTGTGATTGGACAGGGAACCATTGTGCACAAGGCACTGGTCGGGCCCGGTGTTGAACGGATGTGCGCCCATGGTGGTGACTGCCGATTCTGTCGCCATGCGGGTGTGACCAATGCCATGGGTGCCCGACATGGAGCGCAGGTTGAAACGTTCTGCCACTTTTTTAGGCAAACCGACTTCCTTGTAGATTTCAAGAGAATCACCATGGCTCATCACGCGCACGCCCGGACAGCTCTCGCGCAGGTAACTGCGCGCGGCTACGACCTGATCAGACGGCATGCGAAGGACGGCGTGGGTGTCGACAACTTCCATCGAAACCTTGCCCTTCATAACCGCGCCAAGATCCCTTTCGAGGGTGGCAAAATCCGTGTCAGGGCTATCCGATTGCACCGTCAGCTTTGTCGAACCTGTTGTTTCGTGGCCATAAATCGCGATGCCCGCACTGTCGGGTCCGCGATCTGTCATAGTGATCAGCATGTCTGTCAGCATCTCGCCGAGCTTTGGCTCGAGCGTTGGGTCTTTCAAAAACAATCCGACGATCCCGCACATGGCCGGGCCCTCCCCTTCAGGTGTTCACTTTTCGACTCAAACGCTAGCACCAAAAAAATGTCGGCTCAACTGCTGGGAAACTTTATTTCCTTAAATGCAAAAAAGACTCGCAAGATGAAGTCCGGTGTGTATCAATTTCTTTGACGTAAGGGGGCCGCGATCGTCGGCACGCCCGCATTGCGCATAACAAAAACGGAAAACACGGGGGCCTAATTGTGGAACAACAAATCCTAGACCTGACCAATCAGCTGAATGAGCTGAAAGCAGGGTCGGCAGTGACAAATACGATGTTCGCTGAAACCTTTTATTACCTGACGATCCCGTTGATGATCATCATCCACGCGGGTTTTCTTGCCTATGAGATGGGCGCATCGCGACTCAAGAACGTACTGTCATCGGGTGTGAAAAACATTCTGGCTTTCGCGTTCATGATCCCGACGTTCTACTTCTTTGGCTGGTGGATTTATTGGGGTTTCCCGACAGGCATCCCCGGCGCAGCGGGTCCGGCAGGCATCTCCGGTGTGGAATATGCCAATTCCATCGCATGGGGATGGGGTGAAAGTGCCCAGTATATGGGGCCGAACATCGCAGATCAGGCATCCGGTGTGTTCTTCGGCGCCTTTGCATTGTTTGCAGCAACAACGGCCTCTATTATGTCGGGTGCGGTTATCGAACGCATCCAGACAATCGGGTTCATCATCCTCGCCGTCGTTCTGGGCAGCTTTGCCTGGGTCGTTGCTGCGGCGTGGGGCTGGCATGCAGATGGCTGGCTGGTCACGCAATGGGGTGTGCATGACTTTGGTGCAGCGGGGCTTGTGCACGCGGTTGCCGGTTTCTTCGCTTTGGGGGTTCTGATCAACCTTGGGCCACGGATCGGCAAGTTCAATGCGGATGGCACGGCCAACCACATTCCCGGTCACAATATGCCGCTGACGGTCACGGGCCTGATGCTGATTATTGTCGGTTTCTGGGGCTTTCTGATGGCCTGCGTGATTGTACCGGGCGAAGCATGGAGCTGGTTTGGCGATAAGGCATCGACGATCTATGGCACGCCGATCACGCTGTCAGCATTGTCATTCAATATTCTGATGGCCATTGCCGGTGGCATCATCGGGGCGTGGTTGTTCACCCGTGATCCGTTCTGGATGATGTCCGGCGCACTTGCCGGTATCATCTCTACCGCCTCGGGTCTCGACATTTACTTTCCGTCGCTGGCTTTCCTGATTGCCATGTCCGCGGGTCTGATCCTCAAGCCTTGCGCAGACTGGGTCGAGCGGCGCGGCATTGATGACGCGGTGGGTGCTGTTACAGTTCACGGGACAATCGGTCTGTATGGTGTGGTTATGCTGGGTATCTGGGGCTCGGGTTTCCCGGCGCTACAGGGGGCAGCCGGCGAAGTGCCGACTATAAGCCTGATCGGCCAGATCATCGGTGCGGTTGTGTTCTTCCTGCTGGGGTTTGTTCCGGGATACGTCGTGTCGCTGGTCCTCAAGATGTTTGGCATGCTGCGCGTCCGTCAAGGTGCTGAACTGGCCGGTATGGACTTGGTCAAGGTGCCTGCGGCCGGTTACCCGGAGTGGGGCGTTAATGCGCCGGTAACACCTGCGGCGCCTGCCGAATAACAACGCATAAGATAGCAAAGGAGAAAGACATGTTTCCATATGATGAAGCTTCCTGGAGCGTCGTGGACGGCGCGATGTTCATGGGATGGGGCGGTGCCCTGCCGGGGATAACGACGTTCCTTGCCATGGTGGCCTGCGTTGTGGTGCTGGTGATCGGCCAGCGATCCGAGACTGCGAAAGCCAGACAGTTCGACAAGTAAACGCAACAGTTTTGAAAGGGCCGCTCAACAGGCGGCCCTTTTTTGTGCAAAAATTGCCTGACAGGAAAATTTTTTGCATACCATTCTTGCTTTTTGGCAAGCGGTGGGGCTCAATACCCGGCAACAAAGACTCGAAATAATCAGGGGAACATCATGGCCATCATCTGGAGACATTCCGTACTTGCACATCGCCACGCCGCCATCGGCGGCGAGCTGGAAGACTGGAACGGTATGGGCACCGCCTGGTTTTACGACCACACGCCGGAACGCGCCAAGGCAGACTACGAGGCGATCCGCACCAAGGCGGGCCTGATGGACGTCTCGGGCTTGAAAAAGTGCCATGTGGTGGGTGAGGATGCGGATTATGTCATTGACCGCGTGACCACGCGCAATGTCGAAAAAATCATGCCCGGGCGGTCGACTTATGCCTCGATTCTCAACGCCGAGGGAAAATTTATTGATGATTGCATCATCTATCGTCTGGCCGTGAATTCATGGATGGTGGTGCACGGCACTGGCACCGGGATGGAACAGTTGACGACAGTTGCTGCCGGCAAGAATTGCGCGATTCTGTTTGACGACGACATGCACGATATGTCGCTGCAAGGCCCGCTGTCGGTTGAGTTTCTGGCGGATCATGTTCCGGGGATCCGCGATCTGGCCTATTTCGGGATCATGCAGACCAAACTGTTTGGCTGCCCCGTAATGATCTCGCGCACAGGCTATACCGGTGAGCGGGGCTATGAGATTTTCTGCAAGGGCAAACATGCCACGCATCTGTGGGACAGCATCCTGGAGGGCGGCAAAGGGATGGGTATTCGTCCGTGCCAGTTTTCCACGCTCGATCTGTTGCGCACAGAGAGCTATCTGCTGTTCTATCCCGGCGACAATTCGGAAACCTATCCGTTTGAGGATGGCGCCCCCTGCGGCGACACGCTGTGGGAACTGGGGCTCGAATTCACCGTGTCCCCCGGAAAGACCGGCTTTGTCGGCGCCGAGAACCACTATGCCGCCGAAGGCAAAGAGCGTTTCAAGATCTACGGTGTTCTGCTGGAAGGCAAAACGCCCGCAGACGAGGGCGCGGATCTGTTGCAGGACGGCAAAAAGGTCGGCGTTGTCACCTATGGCATGTATTCCGACGTGAACAGCCACAACGTCGGTATCGCGCGGATGCCCGTGGCCGCCGCCAAACCGGGTACCAAGCTGACAGTGCGCAATGGCGATGGCACAGAGATTGCAGCCACAGCGCAAGAGATGCCATTCTATGACAAGGACAAGTCGATCCGCACCGCCAAGGGCTGAGGATTATCCGCGCGGGCCGACCCAGGTCCGCGCAAAGCTGTTTTGAGGAAGCCATGTCGAAATTCGAATTCCCCCCATCCATCAAGAGCCGCCCGGTCTACGGCACGCTTGAGGCGCGTCCGGGCAAACATCATCTGATGATTGCCGATGCCGACGGGGCAGAGGCAATCATGGATATCGCTACGCCGGACCTGATGGCAAAGTCGCATATCATCTATATTCCCAAAGGCGCTGCCCACGCTGATGCCCTGCAGTCGCTAAAGCCTGCGCAATTCTATAAGGGTCCGTCCTATGCTGCTGCGGTATCCCGTATCCGACGGGTGTTGCAGGGCGCACATATGGGATTGCAGGTGTACCTGACAGGCACCGAAGGGCTGATGGGGCAGGCGCAATACGTGGCGATGCAGGCGGGCATTCCGCACACTGCGATACAGACCGAACACCGGGGTTCAATTGCGCGGCGGATGCAGTGCGTGCATTGCAAAGGCATCACCGAAGACGTGGAGGTTGACCCGTTTGTCTGTTCCCACTGCGGGCTGAACCTGTTTGTGCGCGACCATTATTCGCGCCGTCTGGCGGCCTATCAGGGGGTGTGCATCGACGCCGAAGATCCCGGCAATGTGCCTGCAGCCAAGGGAATTTACGAATGAGCGGCGCTGAAAAAATTGCGGTGCGCGTCACGGAAGTGACACCGTTGAATGAACTGGTTACGCGGTTCCGTTTTGAACCATTGGACGGTGGTCTGCTCCCCACATTCTCCGGCGGCGCCCATACGGTCGTAGAGATGAAGGACGGCGACATCACCCGCCTCAATCCCTATTCGCTGATGTCCGACCCGTTTGACCAAAGCGCCTATACAATCTCCGTGCGGCGCGATGATGCCGGGCGGGGTGGGTCGCTGTTCATGCACAATTCGGTCAGGGTCGGGGACGCGATGACCCTCTCGAACCCTGTGAACCTGTTCAGCCTCGATCTGCGCGCGCGCAAGCACCTGATGATCGCAGGCGGCATCGGCATTACGCCGTTCCTTGCGCAGATCAAGCAGTTGGATCGCGCTCATGGTAATTGGGAATTGCACTATGCCTGCCGTTCCGAGGCTTTGGGGTCTTATGTCGATTATCTCACGGGCAAGCATCCGAACGATGTGCATGTCTATTACGACGACGAGAAACAGATGATTGATCTGGAGCATCTGCTGGATGGCCAGCCCTTGGGTACACACATTTATGTGTGCGGGCCCAAAGGCATGATCAATTGGGTGCGTCGCATTGCAGAAGACCTCGGCTGGCCCCGTGAAGCGGTGCACTATGAGGAATTCCTTGCCCCGCAGCCCGGCAAACCCTTCGAGGTCAAACTGGCGGTGTCAAACAAGGTCATTCAGGTCGGCGAACATGAAAGCCTGTTGGAAGCAATCGAACGGGCAGGTATAGACGCCCCCTATCTTTGCCGTGGTGGTGCCTGCGGGCAATGTGAAACGGATGTGATTGATTATGCCGGCAACTTCATCCACCGCGACCATTGGCTGGAAGATGGTGAAAAGGCGTCCGGTCAAAAGATCATGCCCTGCGTCAGCCGCTTTGAAGGCAAAACACTAGTATTGGATCGCTGATATGACCCTTCAGTTCAACGACGAGACGTTCCGCGACGATTATTCGTTTCATAATTCGCAACGCGCGATCAATCGCTTTCCGTTCCCGTTTGACAAGGACAGCTACATGTATGCCGTCAACATGGAGCAGCATCGCGGCGGACCGGACGACAGCGTTTATGAAAAACGGTTCGATGTAGATGAACATTACGTCGCCGAAATGCGCGATCGTGCCTTGGTATTGGCCGATGATCCGCTGCGCTGCCAGTCCCTGCCACATATGACGCTGGCGGGCTGGGATCTGCTGGAACTGATCATGGTCTCAAAATCGGAAGATTATCCCGACCTGTTCGAACTGCACCGGGATGGTGACCAATGGCATTGGATCAACAGGCCACTGGGTATTGATGACACGTTTACTTTTATGGATGAGGCATCCCTGCCATATGGCCCGATGGAATACATCACACGCCAGACGCAGGGTGATTTTTGCGTGCTGGATCAACGCGATGATAACCTGTGGATGGACGCCGGTATTGTCACCACTCAGGCGGAC
Organism: Sulfitobacter sp.; assembly: GCA_049645905.1. Classification (GTDB taxonomy): domain Bacteria; phylum Pseudomonadota; class Alphaproteobacteria; order Rhodobacterales; family Rhodobacteraceae; genus Sulfitobacter. Next base: position 17,042 of record JBARUV010000107.1, on the reverse strand, counting down.
TGGAGCCTCGATTTCGACATTGGCATGAACTTTTTCGAATGGCATGCACCTGTGCCTTTGGCCCATGAAAAGGGCATTTTCGTGCGGGCCCTGAAGTTTCTTTTGAACATCCAGCAGGGTGCGCCCGCACGGCGGTTGAACTGGACAATGACGGTTAATCCGCTGCTTGATACCAGCCCTGAAAACTACCACAAATGGGGGATCCAGAAAACCACGGTGACGCCGGAAAACATCGGCTCCAAGCAGCATCTGCGTGTGGAATTGCAGACGTTTTTCCGGCTGCCGCGTTCCAACGCGCTTGTGTTCCCTATCCGCTGCTATCTGATCGCGTTTCAGGATATCGTGAGCGTCCCGAAATGGGGCCGTCGGTTGCACCGCGTGATCCGCGATCTGCCGGAAGAACTGGCGACCTATAAAGGCTTTATCGCAAACCGCCCTATGATGCTGGAGTATCTGAGCGCATATGATGACGGGCTGCCAACCTCGGATGGCATCTGGCCCGAGGTTCAGACCGAACCAGCATTGAAGGTGTGATTATCGGGTCATTTACCAAATTCAGCTAGGCCGAAGGCATCGAAGAAACCCGGGTGCCCGATGGAAAATGTTTTCGACAGTGTCTTTTCGTCAATTGATGCCATTGTGTATCGGTGCAGGAATGATCACGCGTATACCATCGAAGATATCCGCGGCTCTGTCTCTGCGATACTGGGATACAGCGCCGAGGAAATTCTGGGCAACGCCGTGGTGTCATGGGTTGGCATGACGTCAAAAGACGATGAAGCGCGGCTCTTTGAGAAAGTAGATGCAGCGATAGCGGCAGGAAATTCCTGGGATGTGGCCTATCGCATGCGTCATAAAAAAGGGCATTTCGTCTGGGTGCGTGCGCGCGGGGCAGCCAAATACGTAAACGGTGAACTTGCCTACCTCGAAGGGCTGGTTGTCAGCGCAGAAACCGAAATGGAATTGCGCGCCGAGATCGAAGAACTGCTCGTCTCCACCCGTTCAGAAAATCAGACGATACTCTCGCTGACCGAAAAGGTCACACAGTCCCTGCGTCAGCTTTCCATGTTGTCCGTGAACGCACGGATTGAGGCCGCACGCGGTGGCGAGGCGGGCAGGGGATTCGGCGTCGTCGCCGAAGCGATCAATGAGCTGGCAAAACAGAACAGCGTCTGGTTACGGCAGGTGTCTGACCTGCTCCTTCGCAACCGCAATTCGTAACCCTCAGGCGTTTTGGGGATAACTGATGATCGACAGATAACGCGCGGGCAGCACGACCAGCCGTTCCGGTCCATGCGGCGCGTCGGCGTCAAAGAAAAGTGTATCTCCGGGTTTGAGGGGATAAACCTTGTCGCCATGGCGATAATCCACTTCGCCCTCCAGCATGTAGATCGTTTCGATGCCGCCATGCTGAAAGGTGGGAAACACATCCGATGTGTGTGTAAGCGTGATCAGATATGGTTCAACAATCACACCGGAACCATTGGCGCCGATATGCCCCAAAAGGTTGTATTGATGATTGGCACGGGTGCCTGCACGGTCCGTCTCGACTCCCTCGCCGGATTTGGTATGCGTCGCCTCGCGGCGTTCCTCAAAGCCTTTGAAAAAGCTGGTTATCTGAACGCTTAACGCATTGGCAAGGGTTTGCAGTGTGGTGAGAGACGGGGAGGTATTGCCGTTTTCGATCTTGGACAGCATCCCGATTGAAAGACCCGTCAACTGGGCAAGGTCAGCAACAGTGATTTCCTGCTGGCGTCGATAGCGGCGGACCTGACGGCCGATGGCCACTTCAAGCACCTTTTCACGCTCACCTTCGTGGGTGCGGTGGGGATCCTGGGTAAGTTTGACAACCATAGTTGTTGAGACCATTCAAATATTCACTCTGCGCGCCCTTCTAGTTGTCATGGCGGAACAGGACAACTCAGAACCGAATTCCCGTATCTTACCTATTTTTCCTCTGGCGGCAAATTTATTGAATATGAGTAAAGTTATGTCGGGGCTACATGGATTGTTAGGTGTCATCCTCGATAACGCCCAAATCGTGGGCATCGCACGCCCGGTGATGCCCTGATTTAAGCACGCGCGCCCGATTTTTGCAGTCGCATTCATCCTCCATAAGAAAAAAACTTGATTGACAGGAAAATTAGTTGAGAGTGTCAACTAAGGGCTACCATAGAGGCCGGGCGAGATTCGCCGTTGGTCCGGGCAACGCAAGAATGCCGGGGTAGTTCGTGCAACGACGCGGCCAGAATGTGCCGCAGTTCAACTGGGAGAAACACATGAACACCTATACAACCGCGCTGACAGCAGGCGTTTTGGCATTAGCGCCATTTGCCGTTCTTGCTGACAGCCACGCAGACAGTTCCGACCCGATCGTCATACCGATCCACAACTGGTCGTCACAGATCGTGATGTCCAACGTTGTTGGCCAGATTTTTGAATCCATGGGTAACAACGTCGAATATGTGACCACAGACAGCCAGGCAGTCTATGAATCCGTGCGTACCGGTGACGTCACGCTGGAACTGGAAGTCTGGGAAGGCGCGTTTGGCGCATCCTACCGCGCTGCCATGGAAAAAGGCGGGATCGTCGACGTCGGTGACCACAACGCCGTCACCCGCGAAGATTGGTGGTATCCGATGTGGACCAAAGAGGCATGCCCCGGCTTGCCCGACTGGAAAGCACTTAATGACTGCGCCGCTGTCTTTGCGACAGCTGAAACCGGTGAAAAAGGCCGTTATCTGGATGGTCCGGTTGACTGGCTCAAGCACGGTCAGGAACGTGTCGAAGCGTTGGACATGAACTTTGTTGTGGTCAATGCCGGTTCTGCCGCTGCATTGTGGGCAGAAATCGGCGCCGCGGAAGCGGATAAAAAGCCGGTCGTCGTATTCAACTGGACACCCAACTTTGCCGAAGCCGTATGGCCCGGTGAATTCGTCGAATTCCCAGCATGGGAAGACGGCTGTGACAAGGATCCGACCAAAGGTCCCAACAAGGAAGCCCTTTTTGACTGTGGCAACCCTGCCAAGGGCTACCTGAAGAAGGCGGCCTGGGACGGCATGGAAGAGAAATGGCCAAACGCCTACAAAGTGCTTGAGCAGGTCAGCTTTACCAATCCGCAGATTGCCGAAATGGCCAAGCTGGTCGACGTTGACGAGCTGGAGCCGGACGAGGCTGCTGCCGAATGGCTTGAAGCTAACCCCGACGTCTGGAAGGGCTGGACGGGTTCCTGATACCAGCTAAACTCCGTACTGTAACTGCGCCCGTCCGGGAACATCTCGGGCGGGCGCATTGTCACTGACACCGGCGTTGGTGAACAAAAGGAAAGCGCACATGGCCAACGATATCGTCATCTCCTGCAAGAATGTCTGGAAACTGTTCGGGGCCAAGCCCGAAGCCTATCTGGCGAAAATGCCAGCCGGGCGCAGCTTTGATGATATTCGCGCGGATGGCTATATTGCAGGTGTCAAGGACGTCAGCATCGACGTCGGCCGTGGTGAAATGCTGGTCATCATGGGGCTTTCAGGGTCGGGCAAATCCACATTGGTGCGTTGTTTTTCGCGCCTGCACGACATCACCGGTGGCACCATCGAGGTCGAAGGCAGCGATATCATGTCGCTCTCGGAAAAAGAGCTGATTGACCTGCGCCGCAACAAAATGGGTATGGTGTTTCAGAGCTTTGGTCTGTTGCCGCACCGGACGGTGCTGGAAAACGTGGCCTTTCCGCTCGAGATGCGCGGGCAGGACCGGCACGAAAGACGCGCCCGCGCACTTGAGGTGATAAAGCTGGTTGGTCTTGAGGGCCGCGAAGAGTACTTTCCGCGCGAACTGTCCGGTGGCCAGCAGCAGCGGGTCGGTATTGCCCGCAGCCTCGCCATTGAGCCTGACATCTGGTTTCTCGATGAACCGTTCAGCGCGCTTGACCCGCTGATCCGGCGCGAGATGCAGGACGAGTTTTTGCGCCTGCAACAATTGCTGCACAAAACGATCGTGTTCATCACCCACGACTTTGACGAGGCGCTGCGCCTTGCCGACCGGATTGCCATCATGAAAGACGGCGCGGTTGAACAATGCGATACGCCCGACCAGATCGTGTTGAACCCCGCCACAGAATATGTGCGCAAGTTCACCGAGGAAATTGACAAAGCCCGCGTTGTGCATGCGGGCGTTCTGGCACGCGCCGGCAATACTGGCGACGGGGAACCGGTCGATTCCAAAGCGACGGTGCGCGATCTGGCAAAGCTGCTGGTCCATGACACGCGGGAGGTCATTCCCGTGGCGTCACAGGGCAAAATCATCGGCGGATTGAACCGGCAAGATGCCCTTACGATCCTGTTGGAGGCAACGTAATGGCACAGGACAGCGCAGATGGCCTTGCAGGCCTGTCGCGCGGCATGCTTGCCCTGATCCTTGTCGGCATTGCTTTTGCGCTGAGCGTGGCACAATACGCAGGCATTCTACCAGCCGCGCTGCACCGGATACCAGAGACGATGATTCCGCCTTTTGCGATCTGGCTTGATGCTATTTTCAACTTTGTGAAAGATGACTTGGGGCTGCTCAAACTCACCCGCTTTCTGACCGGCGGCTTGGAAGTCGTGCTCGATACCAGTGCAAACGTGCTTTATGGCAAGCGCCGGTGGCCCAACATCGGGCCGATCCCCTGGACAGCAATCGCTGCGGTTGCCGCCGTGATCGGCTATTATCTGGGCGGCTGGCGGCTGGCCCTGCTTGGGGCAGGAACCTTCATCTGGACCGCCTTGATCGGCCAGTGGAGTATCGCGATGGAGACGATGTCGGTTATCGTTGTCGCCGCGCCCATGGCGTTTCTGATCGGTATTTCGTTGGGTATTCTGGCCTGGCGCAAACCGTGGGTGGACCGGGCGCTGAAACCTATCCTGTCTGTACTGCAAACAATCCCGTTCTTCACCTACTTGCTGCCTGCAGTGATTTTCTTCAAGGTCGGTCCGACAGCGGGTGCTGTGGCGACAACAGTGTTCGCCATTCCGCCGATGATCCTGATGACGACGCTGGGCCTGCAAAAGGTATCTCCCGAAGTAGTCGAAGCCGGGCAGATGAGCGGCTGCACGCGTCGCCAACTGCTGTTTCATGTCTATCTGCCGGCCGCGCGCACCGAAATTCTGGTGGGTGTTAATCAGGTGATAATGCTGTGTCTGGCAATGGTGGTACTGACTGCCTTTATCGGGATGCCGGGCCTGGGTGCGAAACTGTTGCAGATGATGGGCAGTTTCAAACTGGGCCGTAGTTTCGAAATTGGTGTGACGATTGTCCTGCTGGCCGTGATGCTGGACCGGATGTCCAAGGCGTGGGTTGTCAAACAGCCGGAGCATTTCGAAAAGGACGCGCCGTGGTTTCAGCGCCACAAGCTGCTGCTCATCGGGGTTGTGCTTTTTGTGGCATTTGTTGTGATCGGCCAATTTGTCCCTATCGCCACGGACATCGGGCGCAAACAGAACTTCTCGCAGGGCAAGGAGATGGATGTTCTGATAAAATGGTTTCTCGGGATCGACTGGGTTCAGGCCATTACAGGGTTCTTGCGTGCCTTTGTGAATGTGAAGATTCTGATTCCGTTCCGCAATTTTATGCTAGCGCTGCCGACGCCTGCCCTGATCTTGCTGATCACCGCATTCGCACTTTGGCTGGGCGGGCGGAAGACGGCGATTTATGCATTGGTCTTTTTTGGATTGGTGGCGCTGTCGGGCTGGTGGGACCGTTCAGTGATCACGCTCTATTCGGTGATTTCGGCGGTGATGCTGGCGATGCTTCTGGGGTTGCCGCTGGGTATCGCGGCCGCGCGCAGCGAGCGGTGGTCGCGCCGTGTGTTGCTGGCCTGTGATACCGCGCAGACCTTTCCCAGTTTCGTCTACCTGATCCCTGCGATTATGTTGTTCGGGATCACGGATATCGCGGTTATCTTCTCCATCCTTATTTTCGCGATGGTGCCATTGACGCGCTATACCATCGAAGGGCTGCGCACCGTACCGCCGGAAATGATCGAAGCGGCGGATATGGCAGGGGCGACGCGGTTGCAAAAACTCTGGCATGTCCAATTGCCCTTGGCGCTGCCCACTATGGCAGTCGGGTTCAATCAGGCAATCATGTTTGCGTTCTTCATGGTCATCATTGCGGCATTTATCGGTACGCAGGATTTGGGTCAGGAATTGCAACGGACGCTGGCGGGCACCGACCTTGGCAAGAATTTCGTACTGGGCATCTGTGTGTCATTGATGGCGCTGACCTTTGATATGACGATTCTCAAATGGGCCACCGACCGCAAGCGCACCTTGGGGCTGGAAACCTGACTCTTTGGGCGAGAGGCTGGAAGTTGCACCATCGGAGCGTATGGTATGAGCCCAAGTTCACGATCGGGCGGTTTTTTCCCGAACGTCGGAATCGCGGGATCAGCTTTGAAAAAGCTGCGCGATCATCGGCCCGCACAGGGCAAAAAGAATACACGCCAGTCCAATACCGGGGCCCAACGGGTATCTGTCCTGTGCCGCGATACCTGTCCAGTTGGTGCGTCCCTTGAGGGTGCCATGGCGCAGGATGCGCACCGTCGTTAAGCCGGCAATCAACCCGACCGAAAGGCACAGGGCAAAGAGCGCCCAGTCAGCAGGCGAGACAAACAGCATCATCAGCGGAAGCAATTTAGCGTCCCCGCCGCCCAGGCGCCGGGTGGCAAATGCAGCCATGCAGAGTGCAAAGACCACGCCCGCCGCCAGCACGCGCAACAAGACCTCTCCGGTTTCAAGCGAGGGATAAACAGCGAACAGAAACAGGGCAGTGATTATGGCGAGCAGCCAATGGGGAATCCTCATGTGGCGGATATCCCAATAGATCACGACGGTCATCAATACGCAGAACGCGGCTGTAACGGGCACTCCCATTGCGTTGGCGTCGATCATGCCGCGCTGACCTTGTTCTGGTTTATCACGGCAATCAGTTCGATCTGTCCGCTGGTGCCCGTTTTCGCATATATATTGCGCAGATGGCTGCGCACAGTCGGGATGGAAACGCCAAGGCCTTCGGCGATGTCTTTGGCCTTGGTGCCCACCGCAAGGAGTTGGCACACACGTTGCTCTGCCCGGCTCAACCCGCTGGGGTTTGAATTGCTCAGAAAATTCCCGCTGCGCACGACCGACCGCCCCGACCGGTTGCGCCCGTAAGTGCGGATCACGCGCGCAATAAGCCCGGGCGCGCGCATCGACCATCCATCGGCCATCGCCTGGGTAATGATTGACACAGGCAAGTCCGGGCTGGGGCGCGGTGGGGTGTCAAAAATCATCTCGATAATGTCGATCTGGTCGCCACTGGTTTCGAGCACGATCAAAGCGACCTCGCAGATTTCTGGCCGTTGATCCCATTCCAGAGCGGGGGCTGTGTATGCAAATCCATTTTCACGGCGCATATCCTTGAGCCGCCAGATCGAGCCTGGCGCCAGCGCCTCCAAACGCGTGTCAAACAAATACCGCGCAAGTGCACCACTGCTCAGTTCGGGGGTATGGGTGGCATAGGCGTCAGCCTTGGTGGCAATCGGGCGAACCTTGCCCGCGTCCAGACGGTAGAGTGCGACATTATAGGCCCCGACTTGTCTGGTGAAAATCCCGATCACGTCCGCAACCGGAAAGCGCCCGCCCAATGCCGCGTTCCAATCGGTAATCAAAGCAAAGCAGCGCGCAATCCGTAGATGCAGATCGCTTGCACCCGGAAAGGGCAAGACCTGCGTGCGGTCAATCGGGGAAGTACGGGGCATAATCGAAACCTGTTAACAAACACTCTTTTACGATCCTCTTTTTTTACCCAGACAAAGGTCAGCACAAGACAGCAACAAGGCACAATTTGGGCAGAGTCCGCTGGTCCCGCAGGTTCGTGGACAACGTCCAGTAACCCCGCTTGTTTTATGACCGGTGGGTGTCGCACGCGCCAAGTGTGTCCAAGCATCGCCGCTAAATGGTCTTTATCTATCATCCACCTGAACGATGTGAGCAGACCGCATTTCCGGTAAATTTTAACTATCGGCGGCCCAGTCAGTGCGGGCCAGCAAATCCCCGGCGGATCACCGTCACACTCAAAGGACAAATGTCATGAAAAACCAAATCAAGAACCTCTGGATCCGTTTCACCAAATGCGATGAAGGTGCCACGCTTGTAGAATACGGCATCGCCCTTGGCCTCGCGGTCACGCTTGGTGCCGGTGCATTGGCTCTGCTGGCCGGTGACGTTGGTGCCGAAATGGGTCAGGCAAGCGCCGCACTCAAATCCAACGACGGCTAAGACGCTCTGGCCCGCTGCATCACTTGTTGCGGCGGGCATTTCCAACCTTCTGCAGCCGAAAGCGCCTTACACATGCCCCCGATCACCGCTCTGCGCCGATTTGTCAAAGACGAGACAGGAAGCATACTGGTGATCTGGGCTTTTTCGCTTGTAGCCCTTCTCGGGTTTCTCGGCCTGATCTTTGACATGGGGCGATTGGGCAGCACCCAAGCCGAGCTTCAGTCCTTTGCGGATTCAGTCAGCCTTGCTGCCGCAGCGGAACTCGATGGTGCGGGCGATGCCCTGACACGGGCACAGGCAGCCGCGGACACACTGATTAACGACAGCCAGACTTTTGCCGAGGGGGACAGAACCCTGTCCGCTGCCGATATCGCCCTTACATTCTATCGTCCGGGACCGGAAGGCAGGTTTCTGCGAGATGCGGGGCTGGTCACGACGAACCCCCGTCAGGCACGCTTTGTTCAGGCGCAAGTTGCTGAACACAGCATTGGCACTGGATTCGGCAAGCTGTTCACGTCCTATGGCGAGGCGGATGCGATCAACACAGGTGCCGCAGCGCGCGCCGTAGCCGGATTTTCGCTTGAGGCCTGCAATGTCGCCCCCGTGGCGGTTTGCCTGCCCAGCATCGACTTTGACGCGGCCACAAGCATCGGTGATACGCTTGCGCTTAATACCTCAGCCAGCATTGATCTGAACCCCGGCAGGATCGCGCTTGTGGATACCCTCACGGACCAGCTTGACGGGCTGAGCATTTGTGCAGGGCTTTTGGGCGGTGCGTTGGATGCCTGTCTGGTGGCCGCGCGCGAACCGCAAACAGCCTGCACCGGGCAGGGAGGGTTGACCATTTCGGCAGACGCCGATGGGACCGATGCGCTGCATGCGATCAATACCCGCTTCGGGCAATTTGCCAGTACCGCCTCCGGATTGGCAGGCGATCCGGATTTCTCCGGCGGGCCCAATGTGCTGACCGGTTTGACCGATGCACTGGGCCTCTGCCTTCCCTTGGGTGGTCTTCTGGGGGCAGAGCAAGTCGGCCTGCCTGCGGATGATTGTCTGATCTCCGGTGGATGCAGTGTGCAGGGCAGTGGCGAATGGTCTGCGGGCCGTGCGGCCTATGTCGCGGCGCATTACGACAGCAATGATCCATTTCCCGAGGTGCAAACGCGATTTGAATTTTATCAGGCCGAAATCAGTGCTGCTGCATCCGGTAGCCTGCCTTTGCTTGGCGGATTGCTGGGCGGTGGATTTGTTCCCCAGTTGTGCGCACCGCAGGAGAACCAGGATCCGAAACGCCGCTTGATGGTGGTCGCAGGGATTGACTGCCTCTCCGCCGAAGTGGACGCGACAGTTTCGGTTCCGCCCGTTCAGCAGTTTTTTGAAGTATTCGCGCTTGGGCCTGCTGAAGGGGGCGAACTGCACGTCGAGATTACCGCGTGTTTGGGCGGGGCCTGCGGCGGGGGCAACCTAGAGACCGAAGTGCGCGACATCGTGCGGTTGGTGGAATGATCCGCCGCATTTCCGATATGCCCTTCTGGCGTGCAGAAGACGGTGCGGCACTGGTGGAATTCGGGCTGTTGCTGCCGACATTGGTACTGGTGCTGGGTCTGAGCGTGGAAGGGGCGCGTACTTTTTTCGGTTATCAGACCGCTGTATCCGGTGTGCGCGATGCAACTCGTTATCTGTCGCGTGTGGTGCAGTCTGACGCCTGCCGCACAGGCGCAATCACCCCTGGCCAGTGGGATGAAAAACTGACCGGGATCGTGCGCACCGCACAGACCGGAGAGGCGCTGTTCCCAACAGGTATCACCGTACAAAACGTCAGCGCGACCATCGCATGTCAGGCAGGACCCTACCGGTTGGGCGCTGCACCGGTGGCAAGCGTGACCGCAACATTGCACATCACCTATCCCTTTGCAGGCCTGCTTGCACTGGCGGGGATAGATGCCGAACCTATCACCACGCAGATCACCGACCAGACACGGATCGTCGGGTCATGAGCCCCGCGCATTTCCCCCCTCTGCGCCGCTTTATGCGTGATGAAGACGGCTCCACCATAGTCGAGTTTGCAGTGGTAACTTGTATATTCCTCTTTCTTTTCTTCGGGTTGATTGACCTTGCCCGCCTCGGATACACCACGGTGATGGCGGAAAAGGCCACCGAACGGGCAGTACGCATGGCGGTCGTGCATCCGCCCGCCTGCAGCGGTGTCAAGGATGTGAACGGGCGCAGCGTACTGGGCGCGCTTGCCTCGGACGCCCCTAACGGGACGCTTTGTGCATCGCGCAACGGACTTTGCGTAGATCCCGGCCCGGTCAGTTGCACAGGATCCGCTGAAAATCCCACATCTGCAGCTATCTGGGCTCAGATTGCGGGCCTGTTGCCTGCCCATGCCACACCCGAAAATCTGATGTTCACTTATGACTTTGATGCAGAACTGAACCGCGTTGGCGCGCCATACGCACCAATTGTTACGGTTGCTTTGCACAATCTCGACCTGGAATTCATCTCGCCGCTGGGTGCTCTTGCATCAGCGGCCGGGGCGAGCGGCGCAGAGGGTTTGGGGGGCAGCTATGTCTTCCAATCAATGAGCGCTTCTTTGCCGTCCGAAACCATCCGATAGGAGCACCAGAATGTCTTTTGCCCAAAACGATATCCAAGCAGGGGCTGCGCAGATCATTCCTGAGCCGGAAACCACCCCGGCGAGGGAAAAACCGAAGGTGCTGGTGGTGTCCCGAACCCCCTCTATCGGTCATGCAATGGCTGGTGAAATGGCGCAGGATTCCAGCGTCGCTGGGTTTGTTGCTCATGGCACGCTCGGCCACATTGTCGCACAGGGTGATCAGGACTGGACTGCGATCAAATTTGTGGTTTTCGAAATCAGCGACGATGTTCAGACCGATCTTCAAGCGCTGGCCTCATTACAAGAGCAGCCGCAGAGCGATTTGCAATTTGTCGCCATGACAGGGCTGCCTCTTGCACCGGAACAGAGCGCGCTTTTCGAAGCAGCAGGTGTGCGCGAGATCCTGACAATTGACACGGCGCAAAACGCGGCTGCGGAGACTGCGACCGCCGTCGGTGCTCCTGTTCCTGCGCCTAACCTTCAGCCGGATTCCGGGGGCAAGATCACGGTTATTCTGCGGGCGCGAGGGGGCGCGGGGGCCAGCACACTTGCTGTTAATCTGGCGGTCGCCAATGCAGGAACAAGTGGCGCGGGCAAGACAGCGTTGGTGGATCTGGATATCCAGAACTCCGCCATCTCCCTGATGATGGACCTGCCTGAATCAACCGCAGCCAGCGAAATGCTACGAGGGACCAGATCACCTGACGCCGGATTTCTGGAGACCGCGATGGTGCGCCATGACAGTGGTGTCGATGTTTTGACCGCACCGGATGTTTTTGCACCCCTCACCGCGCTGAGCATTTCAGCAGTTGAAACGTTGCTGGGTGCGCTCAAGGCGCAATACGATACCGTGATTATCGACATGCCGCAGGGCATCGTGGATTGGATCAATCCGGTTTTGGCCCATGCCGCACGGGTCTTGATGGTCAGCGATACATCGCTTCCGTCGGTCAAACGCACCCGCCGTCTGCTTGATTTGATCAAGGAAGAACATATGACACTTCCGGTCGAGGTGGTGATCAACCAGCACAAGCGACCGATGGTGATGTCCGCAACCCTGAAAGAGGTGGAAAAGCTGATCGGTCGTCCGCTGAACCACTGGATCCCGATGGATGCCAAGGCTGTACGGCGCGCGATAGATATGGGTCAGCCTCTTCAATCAAGCGCGAAATGGTCCAGTGCCACACGGGCCATCAATGCGTTGAGCCACACCCTTTTTGCCAAAAGACAGAGAGGCTAAGCAGATGTTCCGCGCCTTCAACAACACCGCCCCTGCCGCCGAGGCAGCACTTACGCCGCAGCCGGTGAATTCCACCACCACACCCGCGCAAGAGGTGCCACTTTGGCCGAGATCGGTCCAAACTCCCAGCCTTGGTGCCATGGCTGAACCGGTCAATCAGATACCTTCACCGTCTGAAAAACCCGATGCCGCGCGTTCTGATCTCAAGCGCACCTTGCACGAATTGCTTCTCGAAAAGCTGAACCTCACCCTTATTGATAAGGTCGGCAAGGATGATCTGCGCCGTGAAATCCGCCAGATCGCGGCCACCCATTTGCAGGCACAAGGGACAATCATTGCCAAACCTGCATTTGAAGCCCTGATCGAGGAGTTACTGGATGAGGTGCTGGGTCTGGGACCGCTGGAGCCTCTTTTGGCGGACCCGACGATCAGCGATATTCTGGTGAACGGTATCGACAAGGTTTTTGTCGAACGCAGCGGCCTGCTGGAGCGGACTGATGTGCAGTTCCGCGATGAACGACACTTGCTGCGCATCATCGACAAAATTGTTTCAAGCATTGGCCGACGGATTGACGAGAGCCAGCCCTGGGTTGATGCGCGCCTTGAGGATGGCAGTCGTGTGAATGCCATTATCCGTCCTTGCGCCATTGACGGGCCCAGCCTGTCGATCCGCAAATTTTCCAAAACGCCATTGCACATGAACCGCTTGCTTGAGGCAGGTGCGCTGTCCAAATCCGCCGCGACTTTTCTTGAGGCCGCTGTGAAAGGGCGCATGAATGTGTTGATTTCGGGCGGGACGGGATCGGGTAAAACCACGATGTTGAATGCGATGTCGGCCTTTATTGATCCGCGTCACCGAATGGTCACGATCGAAGATGCAGCGGAATTGCAATTACAGCAGGAACATGTGGTGCGCCTGGAAACACGGCCCGCAAATGCCGAAGGGATTGGACAGATCACGCAGCGTGATCTGCTGGTCAACGCCCTGCGGATGCGACCCGACCGGATCATGGTCGGCGAGGTGCGCGGCAATGAGGCATTTGATATGTTACAGGCGATGAACACCGGTCATGACGGATCAATGACCACGATCCACGCCAATACCGCCCGCGATGCCATCAGCCGACTGGAACAGATGGTCACGATGATCGGCAATGATTTCCCGATGCAGGCGATCCGCGCGCAGATCGCTGCGGGGTTGCAGATCGTTCTGCAACTTAACCGTCTGTCCGATGGTCGCCGCCGCGTGATGTCGATCTCGGAAATTGTCGGACTTGAGGGGGATGTAGTGATGATGCAGGACATCTTTGTGTTCAAAAAGATGGGTGTGGATCAGGACGGTAATGTACAGGGCCGGATGATGGCGACGGGTATCAGGCCCAAGTGTTTTGAGGCGTTGATGGCGTCCGGCGTGCCGCTTGCTCTTGATGCATTCAGCACGATGGATGAGGCTGGGCAATGATCCTGTCGCTGGGCACGATCTGGATTGCGGCCGCGCTGAGTGTTGTGTTGCTTGGCGGGCTTGCGCTGCGGCTGATTTTCGCGCCTGAGAATGCCCAGGGTCGCGCACGGTCTGCGCGGATCAAAGCCTTGGGAAACGATGGTCGCAGTGAGGCAGCAGCGGCATTGGTCAAGGCTGGAGCGCAGGGCACGATTGGTCGCGACCTTCCCCTGATTGGTAACGTGACGCTGCTTTTGCACCGCGCGGGGCTTGAAGGGCGGGGCTTGATCGTATCCCTCATGATGATCAGCGGAGCCATTCTATTCGGGACGGCGCTTTGTATTCCGGTGCATCCGTCTCTGGCATTTCCGGTTGCAATTGTCTGTTCGGCGATCGGGACGCTCAATATCCTCAAGGCACGCCATCAAAAGCGGGTGACTGTGCTTGTGCAGCAACTGCCTGATGCGCTTGATCTGATGATGCGCGGCTTGCGGGTGGGCCATCCGGTAAACGCGACAATCGCCAATGTGGGTCGTACCATGGCCGACCCGATTGGCGCTGAGTTTCGCACGATGAACCAACAGATTGCCCATGGAGACTTTCTGGTAGATGCGTTCAAGGATTTTTCGGAACGCGTAGGGCAGGAAGACGTCGAATACCTTTCTGTTGCGGTCAGCATTCAGCATGGCACGGGCGGAAATCTGGCGAAAATGCTGGGCACACTCAGCTCTGTTGTGCGGGAACGTATCGTGATGCGTCGCCGGATTATGGCGATCTCGTCCGAAGGGCGTTTATCAGCGATGCTGTTATCGGCCTTGCCTGTGGTGATCTACCTCGCCACGTCCTTTACCGCGCCTGATTATTACGCCGGGGTCAGTGATGATCCGCTGTTCAAGCCGTTGGCCTGGGCAATCGTTTTGCTGGTTATTGGCAACTTTCTGGCGCTGCGCAAGCTAGTCGCATTCAAATTCTGAGGGTTCGGAATGGATAATCTGTTTAATCCGGGCACAACCATGGGCCTCGCTTCGCCAGACAAACTGATGCTGTATATCGCTGGTATTTCCGGCGTCTTGCTGCTGTTCGGTGCTTTCGGCCTATTCACGTCGCGCGACAAAACTGCGGCGCGTGTGCGGTCGGTTGCTGCAGGGATGAACGGTACGCAAACACACCTCATCAAAGAGGCCGAGGTCGCACCGACCGGATGGAAAAAGGCGCTGATCCCGGAAGATTCATCGGAGCGGGCGCAAATCCGTTTTCAATTGGGCAAGATCGGTTTTGAAGGCCCGAATGTTGTCGAGAATTTTTTCCTGATCCGGCTGTGCCTAGCCTTTCTGCCGCCGCTGCTGGTGTTCGGGTCGGTTGCCTTGGCGCGCGCACAGATGTTGCCGGTTTCGTGGTCCGATACGATCAACACCGCCCCGCCCCTTGCGCTGTTGCAGGTCGTTGCGCTGGGCACGGCATTGGGTTTTTTCGGCCCCGGCTATTGGTTGAAATCGCGCATCAATGCGCGGCAAGACCAGATCCGCGCGGCCTTTCCAAATGCTCTGGATCTTGTGCAGATCTCTGTTGAAGCCGGGCTCGGGTTTGACGCCGCATTGACGCGGGTCGGTAATGAAATCAGCCGTGTTGCGCCGGAAATTGCTTTTGAATTCCTACTGCTCCAACTTGAGATACAGGCCGGACGTGACCGCGAGACGGCGCTGTTTGATATGGCGGACCGGATGGGGATTGATGAGGCAAAATCCTTTGCTCTTGTGATTACCCAATCCCTGCAGTTCGGCACCAGCCTGACCACTTCATTGAAGTCATATGCGGAAGAGATGCGCAAACTGCGCGAGCTGGCCGCGCAGGAAAAGGCAAACCGCCTTCCGGTGCAGATGTCGGGCGTCATGTCCGTATTGATGCTGCCCGCGCTGTTCCTGATCACGCTCACGCCGATTATCATCCGCTACATGGCCATTTTTTGATGCGGACGGGGTGGACGCGAAGCCCACCCACCGCTTTCAAGTCTCTTTCTTGTCGTTGACGATGGTCATCTGCGCCAATCCCGACTGGCCCAGATCGACTTTGGCAAAGGGGCCACCCTGCAACATTTCTGCGGGGTCGCTGATATCGACGGGACCGGCTTGCGCGAGCACCTTTTCAGCGAATTTTTCCGCGTTGTCTTTGGGGCGGTAGCCAAGGAAGGATGCCAATGTGTTGTCTACAGGCGCGCGATCATTGTTCGAGACGCCATAGATGATGGAGAATCCGACCGAGGGTGTGTCAATCGCGCGGGTCACGAGATGGATCAGATCATCATAGCTCAACCATGATCCCAGCGCGCGTGGATTGTTGACTTGTGCGGCCGACAGGATGCGCAGATGCACGCTCTCCATCTGGCGCTTGTCCCAATACATCGAGCCGAGGTCCTCGGTGAAACACTTTGCCAGACCGTAAAATGTATCGGGGCGATGGGGCGCATCCGTTCCGATAAAATCGCGTTTCTTGTGCATGCCGACCGCGTGGATGGAGGAGGCGTAGACAACCCGGCGCACGCCCTGCTGATAGCCGGCTTCCCAGACATTGTAGGAACCGATAAAGTTCGGGCCCAGCAGTTCCTCGAACGGTTTTTCATCCACGATAGCGCCAAAGTGGATCACCATATCCGCACCTTCGAGGATCGGGAAAATGGCGTCGTATTTCGCGAGGTCTGCCTGCACATAGCTTTCGCCGTCATAGAGCTTGCCGATGTCCCGCGCGATATCGGTGCTGACCAACTCGTCGCACATCTTTGACAGCGGCTCCCGCAGGTAAGACCCAAGGCGGCCAGCGGCGCCCGTCAGAACAAGTTTTTTCAGTTTCATGGGGTCTCTCCCTGTTAGACCAGTTTGGCTTTTACGGATGCCAGCAGGGCGTCTGCCCCTTTGGCCAGCAGCCCTGCGTCAGAACCGCAGGCGACAAAGCTGAACCCGTCGTTAAGTAGTTCCGCCGCAAATCCCGCGTCGGAAACAAGCGTGCCCACCGGCATGCCGCGTTCCATCAGTTTGCGTGCCGCAGGGCGGATGAATTCCCAGATTTCCGGGTCCATCGGTTTGCCTAGAATTCCCATGTCAGCGCCGATATCGGCAGGGCCAAAGAAGATACCGTCAACGCCGTCAACCTCTGTAAAAGCAGTGGCGTTTTCTACGGCCTGAACGGTCTCGAGCTGGATCAGGATCGCGGTCTGGTTTTCAATCTCTTGAAAATAGTTCGATACGCGCCCGAACTTGTTGGCCCGCGTTGTGCCCGCCACACCGCGTTTGCCGCGCGGTGGATAGCGGCAGGCGGCAACTGCGGATTTGGCCTCTTCGACGTTTTCGACCATCGGGAACAGCAGGGCAGGTACGCCCATGTCCAGCAAACGTTTCACCTTGACCGTGTCGTTCCAGTCAGGGCGCACAATAGGGGTTGTCGAGGTGGCTTCAAACG
>JBARUV010000106.1:0-9330 GCA_049645905.1 Sulfitobacter sp. | reverse complement strand
ACCATTTGATATTCATACTCGAAATCTGCGATTGCCCGCAGTCCGCGCACAATCATCTGCGCGCCGACATCACGTGCGCAATGGATCAGCAGGTTTTCGAATGGATGCACGACAATCTCTATGCCGGTCTGTTCGGCAAGCGCGGCGATTTCCGCTTCGATCAGTTCGACGCGTTCTTCCAGCGAGAACAGCGGCCCCTTGTCCCGGTTGATCGCAACACCGATGACAAGCTTGTCGACCAAAGTGGCCGCCCGGCGGATAATGTCGATATGCCCCAATGTGATGGGATCAAAGGTACCTGGGTAAAGGCCGATGCGCATGGCGCTCTCCTGCAAGGGATGGATCAATGCGGCCAAGACAACATGACCAACGCAGGTGTGCAACCTATCTAGTGCCCCATAATCATACCTTCGAGGGCGTCTTTTTCCATTGATAGCTCCGTCAGGCGCGCCTTGACCACGTCACCCAGTGAAATCAGGCCGATCAACACGCCGTCTGCCAGTACGGGCATATGGCGAAACCGTCCGTCGGTCATTGTCTGCAGAATCTGGTCGGCACGGTCCTCGGTGCCGCAGGTGACCGGTTTGCTTGTCATCAGGTCGCCGACAGTCCGGGTCAGGCAGCCCGCACCACTGCGGCCCAATTCGCGCACGATGTCACGCTCCGAAAGAATACCATCGGGTGTTTTCCCATCCGAGGAAATAACCAACGTCCCGATCCGCTTGTCCGACAACACTTTGGCCGCCTCGGAAACCAGCATCGTGGGCAGCGAGGTGACCACAGCATCGTCCGACTTCGATCTAAGAATTTGCGATACCAGCATGCACAGACCTCCTTGTTCAATAACCTTCTGATCCTCTAAAGTCCTCCTTAATGGCGTTTGCTGTCAAGCCATTGCCTTCAAGACTACTCACTTCTGCACGCAGTCCAGTGCCCAGAAGCTCTGCAAACTGGCTCAACCTGCGGTTCTGTCGGTCATCTGCATGCCGGATCAGGTAAAACGCGCGCTTCAGCGCGACCTCTTGGGTCAGGATCGGTTGCAGCTCCGGCGCAAAAGGCAGTGAAAAGTCGTGCACGATTCCCACGCCTGCCCCTTGTCGCACCATCTGCACCTGCACCGCGACCGAATTGGAAGCCTGTTGCACCCGCCCGACCCCCAGATCAGCGAGATAATCCAGTTCGCGGTCAAAAATCATGTCAGGAATATAGCCAACAATCCGGTGCTCTTTCAAATCAGCGATCCCCTTGATCGGCGGGTGGCCTGCCAGATAAGCCTGTGAGGCGGCAAGATGCAGGTGATAGTCGGAGACCTTCTGCACCACCAACCGCCGCCCCGTCGGTGCGCTGACCCCGATGGCCATGTCCGCCTCGCGCCGCGACAGGTTGAAAACCCGCGGCAGGGCGACGATCTGGATATCGAGGGCCGGATGGTCGACCGCGATCCGCGCGACAACCTGAGGTAATACAAAATTCGCGCAGCCATCCGGCGCGCCGATGCGGATCTGGCCGCTCAACTCGGCGCTGTGGGCCGCAACACCTGCCGTCGCGAGACGCATGGCTTGCTCAGCGGCTTCGGCCCGGTCCATCAGGCGCTGACCTGCATCTGTCAAGGCGTAGCCCTGCGGTGATTTGACAAAGAGCATCACCTCCAGCGCCTTCTCCAGTCGCGCGACCCGCCGTCCCAGAGTGGCGGGATCAAGCCGCAATATTTTACCCGCGCCGGACAGGCTTTGTTCGCGCGCTACTGCCAGAAAAAGACGCAAATCATCCCAATTCTGCGCCACCATCCCGTTCTATCCCTTCGCTAATCCTGTCCTACCCGCACCTGACCACGCGTCTTGCATTTTTGCAAAGCCATTTTGAAACCTTCCCTCTTTTCCTTGCCTTTTTGCAAGGCTATCATGCGCCAAACCTCAGGGAGACAGGTCCATGCAAGAACTCACCCACTATATCAACGGTGCCCACGTCAAAGGAACCTCCGGTCGCTTTGCCGATGTGATGAACCCCGCAACAGGCGAAGTGCAGGCCAAGTGCCCGCTGGCCAACAAGGACGAGATGGCGCAGGCCGTCGCCTTTGCAGCGGCAGCACAACCCGCTTGGGCCGCCACCAACCCGCAGCGCCGCGCGCGTGTGCTGATGCGGCTCGTCGATCTGTTGAACCGCGACATGGACAAACTGGCCGAAGCCCTGTCCCGCGAGCACGGCAAAACCTTGCCCGACGCCGCAGGCGACGTGCAGCGTGGCCTTGAAGTGGTGGAATACTGCATCGGCGCGCCGCAATTGCTGAAAGGCGAATATACTGATAGTGCCGGACCCGGTATCGACATGTACTCCATGCGGCAGGCGCTTGGGGTGACTGCAGGCATTACGCCTTTCAACTTCCCTGCCATGATCCCGATGTGGATGTTCGCGCCCGCCATCGCCTGCGGCAACGCCTTTATCCTGAAACCGTCCGAGCGTGATCCTTCGGTTCCGTTGATGCTGGCGGAACTGGCCGAAGAAGCAGGCCTGCCAAAAGGCATCCTGCAGGTCGTGAACGGGGACAAGGAAGCAGTTGACGCGATCCTGCACGACGACATCATCCAGTCCGTCGGCTTTGTCGGCTCGACCCCGATCGCGGAATACATCTATGCGACGGGCTGTGCGAACGGCAAACGGGTGCAATGTTTCGGCGGTGCCAAAAACCACATGATCATCATGCCCGATGCCGACATGGCACAGGCGGCGGACGCGCTTATCGGTGCCGGCTACGGCGCGGCTGGCGAACGCTGTATGGCGATTTCGGTTGCTGTGCCTGTGGGCGATGAAACCGCAGACAAGCTGATCGCAGAACTGGTCCCGCGTATCGAAAAGCTGAAAGTCGGCCCGTATACGTCCGGCAATGACGTCGATTACGGCCCGGTTGTAACCGCCGCTGCCAAGGCCAATATCGAACGTCTGGTTCAGACAGGTATCGATCAGGGGGCGGAACTGGTGGTGGACGGACGCGGGTTCAAACTGCAAGGCTACGAAGACGGATATTTCATCGGCCCGCACCTGTTTGACCGCGCCACAAAAGACATGGACATCTACAAACAGGAAATCTTTGGTCCTGTCCTGACCTGTGTGCGCGCCGAAACCTACGAAGAGGCGCTGGGTCTGGCGATGGATCATGAATATGGTAACGGCACCGCGATCTTTACCCGCGATGGCGATGCAGCCCGTGATTTCGCCAACCGGATCAACGTCGGCATGATCGGTATCAACGTTCCTATCCCTGTGCCGCTGGCCTATCACACCTTTGGCGGCTGGAAGAAATCTGTCTTTGGCGACCTGAACCAGCACGGGCCGGATGCGTTCAAATTCTATACCCGCACCAAGACCGTGACGGCACGCTGGCCCTCGGGGATCAAAGAGGGCGGCGAATTCTCGATCCCGGTTATGGAATAACCTCACGAAAGTTGCCTCAAAAGCGCATGAAAGGAATTTCATGCGCTTTTCCGGTTTTTTTGCGACGCACACTTGCCTCATTTCCGTCATTTAGGTTTGATACCCGTTAATAGTGCGAAGAAAGGGATATCTGGAATGTTCGAGCTATTGCGTGGCAGAAAACACAACTACAACCTCTCCCAGAGACAGAGCGTCGATGCGCCTCTGACGCGGTTCGATCCATCCGAAGAATGTCCGCCGGTGTCCGTTCCGCACACAAGATTTGCCCCCCAGCATACCCGGATTACACCGCCCCGGCCGGAGCGCGAAACCGTCACGACCAAGGCCAGCCTGCATCTGGTCCCGCAAGAGCCTGCAAGGCCGTCTGCCGAAGCCGACCTGCATTCCGATGCGCCCATCCCGGTAAACATATTGCATATGGCATTGCCGATGCGCGTCGCAGAGACACAGGCGAAAATTACCGACGCGTTTTACCAAGTCTGAGCACCCCGGTCCGTTTGCTCTATGCAATGTGGCGCTTTGATCTTTCTGAGTGGTCGTGACTACGGAACGTAAGCACGCATGCCGTGAGACTGTTGGATACTGGATGAGCATCTGCGCCGCCTTCGCGGGCTACATTAATGTAACTTTCCCTGACGATCAGCATTCGCAAACTTGCCTCGAAAGAGGCTTTTCCAATTACCTAAATAGCAAACGCTGCGGCAATACAAATTGCTGCAGCGTTCGCCATGTTTCAAATGGCATTTGTGATCAAAATTCCCCGAAGGGATATACTTTTAAATAGACAAGTTCATTATTAGCATATTATCCGTTTAATTTCGAAAATAATCGTCAGTATAGTTTAAGATTCAATTATTACGAGAATTGATTCCCGCAATAATTGCACACCCTCGCGCACCGCGAGAAGATTGTTTTCAAATCCACGATAATGGGGAAGAATCCTTTTTGCTGTCTCCACCACAAAAGCGAATCACTTAAGCCGTCCGAATGCCTTTTGCCTATGGTGCAATCAATCCTTGTCTGTCTTATGGTTGCACGATAATTTAACATACGTTCAATAAATCAATCGGGGACTATTGTATGGATTTTGCACTGAGCGAAGAACAAACGGCTATTTTCGACATGGCCCATGCCTTTGGCCAAGAAGAAATAGCTCCCCATGCGCGCACTTGGGAAAAAGACGAAAAAATCCCAAAAGAGATATGGCCGCGGCTTGCCGAATTGGGGTTTGGCGGGTTGTACGTTTCAGAAGATGCCGGTGGTTCCGGACTGTCACGGCTGGACGCGACATTGGTTTTTGAGGCGCTCTCGATGGCCTGCCCTTCGGTTGCCGCGTTCCTTTCAATCCATAACATGTGCGCCAAGATGTTGGACACTTTTGCGGACGACACATTGAAAGCGCGGATCATGCCCGACGTTCTGGCGATGAAAACCGTGCTCAGCTATTGCCTCACAGAACCCGGCTCCGGCTCTGATGCGGCGGCGTTGAAAACGCGCGCTGAGCGCACCAACGAAGGGTATCGTCTGAACGGGACCAAGGCATTCATTTCGGGCGGCGGATATTCAGACGCCTATGTCACCATGGTGCGCACCTCTGATGAGGGGGCCGCAGGCGTGTCTACCGTCTATGTCGAGGACGGCACAAAGGGGCTATCCTTTGGCGCATTGGAAGACAAAATGGGCTGGCGCAGCCAGCCGACCTCGCAGGTCCAATTCGACGATTGCGATATCCCGGCAGGAAATCTGGTGGGTGAAGAGGGAAAAGGCTTCAAATACGCGATGATGGGGCTAGATGGCGGGCGTCTGAATATTGCGGCCTGTTCGCTTGGGGCCGCGCAGACGGCGCTGAATTCGACATTGCAGTACATGGGTGAACGATCTGCCTTTGGCAAACCTATCGACACGTTTCAGGGCCTGCAATTCAGGCTTGCGGATATGGAAATCGAATTGCAGGCCGCGCGCGTCTTTTTGCGCCAGGCCGCGTGGAAACTGGATCAGGGTGCGCCGGATGCGACGAAATACTGTGCAATGGCCAAGAAGTTCGTGACCGATGCGGGCAGCCGTATTGTGGATCAATGTCTACAATTGCATGGTGGGTATGGCTATCTGGCCGACTACGGCATCGAAAAACTGGTGCGGGATCTGCGGGTGCACCAGATTCTGGAGGGCACCAACGAGATCATGCGTGTGATTGTCGCCCGTGACATGCTCAAAAACCGTTAAGGGGCTGGAGATGAGTGATATCGACATCCGCATCACCGGCCACGCGGGGCGCATCACGCTTACCCGGCCCCATGCGCTGAATGCTATGACGTACGAAATGTGTCTGGCGATCGAGGATGCCTTTGACGCCTGGACCAAGGACGATGCTGTTGCGTTGATTGTGTTTGATGCAGAGGGCACGCGCGCCTTTTGTTCTGGCGGAGACATTGCGGAACTTTACGACACCGGCACAAAAGGCAACTTTGCCTACGGCCAGAAATTCTGGGCCGACGAATACCGCCTGAACCACAAGATTTTCAATTATGCCAAGCCGGTGGTTTCCTTCCTGCAAGGCTTTACCATGGGGGGTGGCGTGGGCATCGGCTGTCATGGCAGCCACCGTGTTGTGGGCGAAAGCAGCCAGATTGCCATGCCGGAATGCGGCATCGGTTTGGTGCCCGACGTTGGCGGGTCAATGATGCTGGCGAACGCACCGGGCCGCTTGGGGGAATACCTTGGCACCACAGGCACCCGTATGGGCGCAGATGATGCCATATACGCAGGTTTTGCAGACCTCTACGTGCCGGAAACGAAATGGCGCGACATCATCCAAACGCTTGAAAACACCGGAGATGTGACCGCGTTGGAGGCTGCGGCAGAAGCAGCTCCTGCCGGGGAATTACGGAAAAGTCAGGCACATATCGACCGGGCTTTTGATGGTGCTACGCTGGGTGATGTCATTGCAAAACTGACGACGGACAGTAGCGATTTTGCGGCGGAGGCGGCACAGAAACTCACCCGCGCCTGCCCGCTGTCTACTGCCTGCACAATAGAAATGATGCAGCGCCTGCGCGGCCCTGCCCTGCGTCTGGAAACCGCGCTGGAACTTGAGTACCGCTTTACCTATCGCGCGGCAGAGCATGGTGACTTTCTCGAAGGGATCAGGGCGGCGATTATTGATAAAGACCGCGCACCCAAGTGGCAATACGCGGATATGAATGTCCCTGCCGAAAAGGTGGCGCAGATGCTGCGACCTTTGGGCGCGGATGCACTGAAACTGGAGGGAACATCATGAAAATCGGCTTTATCGGACTTGGCAACATGGGGGCGCCGATGGCCGCCAATCTGGCGGCGGCGGGCCATAGCGTGACAGGTTTCGACGTCGCAGGCACCGTGGCTGATGGCGTGGCTGTGGCCCAGAGCATGGGCGATGCTGTGTCAGCGGCCGAGGTCGTCATCACGATGCTGCCCAATGGCGACATCCTGCGCAAAGTGGCAGGAGACGCGATCCCTGCGATGCAGGCGGGCGCGCTGTTGATCGATTGTTCAACCGTGGATGTGGACAGCGCGCGCGCCGTTGCGCAAGAGGCTGAAAAGGCCGGGTTACTCAGCGTGGATGCGCCCGTGTCCGGCGGTATCGGCGGGGCTGCGGGCGGCACATTGACCTTTATGGCAGGCGGCACAGCAGACGCATTCGCCAAGGCTGCACCTCTGTTTGACATTATGGGCCAAAAGGCCGTGCATTGCGGTGAGGCGGGTGCCGGTCAGGCCGCGAAAATATGCAATAACATGATCCTCGGGGCCACCATGATCGCCACCTGCGAGGCTTTTGCGCTGGCGGACAAACTGGGTCTGGACCGTCAAAAGATGTTCGATGTTGTCAGCACCTCTTCGGGATATTCTTGGAGCATGAACGCCTATTGCCCCGCCCCCGGCGTCGGACCAAAATCCCCGTCTGACAACGGCTATGCACCGGGTTTTGCAGCAGAGCTGATGCTCAAGGATCTGGGTCTGAGCCAACAGGCCGCGGAAAGTGTGGATGCGGATACCCCCATGGGCGCACTGGCCCGATCGCTTTATGCGCAATTCGTCGAAAACGAGGACGGGCGTGGCAAGGATTTCTCGGCAATGCTGCCCCGCTTTGAGTCACGCGGACGGTCCAGCTAAGGTCGCAAACGGGCGATCCTTTCCGCGCTATCGGTCTAAATTGATCTGGTACAGTGCAGGAGATCACGATGCCGCTCGCCTTTCACGACTTTGCAGCAACGCTCGACTACGATGATCTGCCTCAGGATGTTTTGCGCATCCTGCGGCGTTCTTTCACGGACACTATGGGGGTGGCGGCGGTCGCCTCTACCACCAAGATGGCTGATATTGCGCGGCGCGGGGCCATTGCCCTGTTTGGCATCGGTGGTGCAGGTGCGGCGCGTATTCTGATGTCAGGTAAACAGGTAAGCCCGGCAGGCGCGGCCATGGCAGGTGCGTTTACAGTAGACGCCATAGATGCCCACGACGGGACCTCCCCGTGTAAAGGCCACGCCGGATCGGCAGTGTTTCCCGCCCTGCTCGCCATGGCAGATTCCGCAGCCGCGCCGATGACAGGCATGCAATTCGCTGTTCTGCTGGCTGTCGCTTATGAGGTAAGTTATCGCGCGGGGCTGGCACAGCATGCCACTTGTGCTGATTACCACACGTCCGGTGCCTGGACAGCGGTTGGCGTTGCCACAGCCTGTGCCCGCGCCCTTGGGTGCAGCGCAGAACAGATCAGACACGCTGCAGGCATTGGCGAATACCACGGGCCACGCAGCCAGATGATGCGCTGCATTGACCATCCCACGATGCTGCGCGACGGCGTTGGCTGGGGCGCGCCTTCCGGGCTGACAGCGGCCTATCTCGCGCGCGAAGGATTTACCGGTGCCCCTGCCCTGACATGTGAAGACGCGCCGGAATTCTGGTCCGATCTGGGGGACCGCTGGCGGCTGGTTGAAGACACGCACTACAAACCCTATCCCTGCTGCCGCTGGGCCCATCCAAGCCTTGATGCAGCGGCCGAATTGATGAAAACCCATGACCTGTCACATCAGGAAGTTGCTGGCGTCGAGATCAAGACATTTCACAATGCCACCCGACTGGCGGGCCATACCCCGGCGACACCGGATGAATTCGCCTATGCCATCGCCTTTCCGGTGGCTGCGATGATTGTGCGCGGTCAGGTCGGTGCGCGCGAACTAACAGAAGGAACCCTGTGCGATCCTGAAATCTTGCGGATCAGCAAGGCAACCGTGCTGATCGACGATCCCCACCTGACCGAAATTTCAGTGGGTAAACGATGGGCGCAAGTGACGCTGGTCCTGAAAGACGGGCGGCGCGTGGTGGCAGAGCCACGCACGCCACGCGGCGATCATGATCTGCCACTTTCGGATGCAGAGATCGCGGAAAAATTCCATTTGTTCGCTGATCCAGTGCTGGGAGCGAAGCGGTCGCGCGAACTGGCCGACCTGTCGGGGCGGTTTGACACGCTGGATGCATCCGGATTTGCCCGATTGCTCGATCTTTGCCTCAGCGCCCCGTGAGAGTTTCCGCAGGGCTATCCGTGGTTAAAAAGGGCAGCAGAAATCACTCGGCCGCGACTTTGGCGCGCCTTTCGAGCATGGGCTTGAGGTACTTTCCGGTATAACTTTCGGCGACGTCTGCCACTTCTTCCGGCGTGCCAGTTGCAACAACCTGCCCGCCGCCATCGCCCCCTTCGGGACCGATATCAATGATGTGGTCCGCGGTTTTGATCACGTCGAGGTTATGTTCGATCACCACCACAGAATTGCCCTGATCGACCAGTTCATGCAGCACTTCCAAGAGCTTGCGTACATCTTCGAAATGCAGACCTGTCGTCGGTTCGTCAAGAATATAGAGCGTGCGGCC
>JBARUV010000105.1:0-8398 GCA_049645905.1 Sulfitobacter sp. | reverse complement strand
CGGTGAAGATGTAGACGGCAATTTTGACCCGGTCGCCTCGCAAGTGTTCCGCCTTTATCAGGCAGCCTTGGACCGCGAGCCAGATGCCAATGGCTTGCGCAACTGGGTAGATCGATTGTCGAGCGATTTGATGTCGCTGCAGCAGGCTGCGGATGGTTTTGTCAATTCACGCGAATTTCAGGGCAGGTACGGAAACACGACCGATGCAGAATTCGTGACGTTGCTCTACGGCAATGTCTTGGATCGAAACCCCGACGCAAATGGTCTGGCAAATTGGACCGAACAACTCAGCAGCGGTGACATAACCCGCCCCGAGGTCGTACTGCGGTTTTCCGAGAGCGCGGAGTTCCGCGCGTCCACAGTTACGGACGTGCTTGGTTATAGCCGCGCGGCCTTCCAAGCAGATTGGGCCGACGACATTTTTCGCCTCTACCATGCAACGCTGGATCGTAACCCCGATATGAATGGTCTTGAAAAATGGGCTGCAACGCTTGCTGATGGGCAAAGCATCCTCTCGGTGACCTCTGGCTTCGTCAATTCAGCCGAATTCCAGAACAGGTACGGCGCTACCACCAATTCCGAGTTCGTAACGCTGCTTTATCATAACGTGCTGGATCGCCACCCCGACGCAAACGGGTTGGCGAATTGGACCGAGAGGTTGGACAGCGACAAAGCGACCCGCGCCGATATTGTCAATTCGTTTGCACACAGTGCCGAGTTTCGCACCAAGAGCGCCGATCCCTTCGAGGCCTGGATGCGGGGTCAAGGTGGAGACCGTTTGGAGGGCGGGGCTGGAGACAATATCTTATTCGGTGGCATCGGAGCGGATACCTTCGTGTTCAATATAGCCGATGGCGGCACGCAGACTGTCGTCGATTTGGAGGCTTGGGACACAGTCGAGATCGAGAATTCCGGATACGCCGATGAAGATGCGCTTATCGAAGGCCTGACACAGTTCGGTTCTGACGTGCTGCTAGATGACAATGGGACGACAATCCTATTCGAAAACATCAACCGCTCCCAAATCGACTCCGACACCTTTCTTTTCTTGTAGCCGCATTGCGGCCATTCGAAACGCGCGGCATATGAAGACGCTTGGACTCGAAACGACACTTCGGGTCAGAGCAAGGCGATGCCGACCTGTCCTCAAATTTCAACTGAAAGTGGGCCCTGTTTTATACGAACGGATAGGTGGCAATCCTTATGTTCTTTCCGCTACCCCAACGCCAGTCTGACCAGAAAGGCGCCGCTTTGATACCTTGAACCCGACAACATCATACATCTGGAGGGACGGCACTCATGACCAATTACTCACACATTGCCCGGCAGGGCCGCCTGAGAGCGCTGACATTACTGCAAGAGCGCAAACAAGGCACAGCGCAATCTGCCCCTCTGGAAAGGCCCCGCGCCGTATGTCGGGCAAACCCGACACCGACACTTGCGCATGTGGCGCTTCGCTTCGCAAAGGCGGTGGCATCATGATCATGGGTTTGCTTATCCTTTCAATCCTCTTTGGCGGCGCATGCGGTATCACCGCATTCGGGTCGGGTTTTGGGTTGATCCAGTCCTTGATTGTCTATGCAGTTGCAGGGCAAATTCCATTCATTGTCGTGCCCTTGATCATCCTGATGATCCAATACCTGTCTGAATTTTTCCCCACCGAACTGGGACGCAGCAGCCAGACGCAAACGAGCTTGCTGCGCAATATCACAAAGAACTGATATCAGACGGGTCTCAACCCAAAATTCAAAATTGCTTTGAAAACGCCCTGCTGCACGGACCATTTCAACGGCAACACCTACCAATTGCCCTTGCATATCGAAAACGCCCAGACAGATTGGCGATTTGCCGATCACTTTGCGGATCAAAAATACCTTCGTCGAAGGGACTGAAACTACGTCTTGATCCGCGATTCATCCGTGGGCCCACTTGCCGCGCCAGCACTTCAGGACGACCGCCAATCCTGCCAGATAGCGCACGGCTTTGTTTCGCGCCCCGCACTTAGGCAATCCTCCCCCTTTAGCTCCACTCATTCCAACGGAATCGCAGGTTCCTGTCGTTGGCACGTTCTGTACTGGCGCATCTAAAGCGGCGCATGTCGCATGACCGGTCAACGGCAACCACGCCGATCTTATTCCACTCAGTCCTGGTCACTTCGCACCAGCGCAGCAATCGCGGGGAAGACACTGTTGGCAGACACAGCGCCCCGTCAATTCGTCTGGTGCCTTGATGCGGTTTCAAGTTGTTCAAGGCGGCACTAATGCCGGAACGAAAGATATCAGCGACAGCAAAGCGGGAGTTTGTCGCTGGGGGAGCGCGTCATACCGCAATGGAAGGACATTCAGCCTGTGCAATCCTAAGTACACGATCAAAATCGGATCGCGATCGGAATTCCGCAACAACCCGTTATTCAAATTGAAATCCGGATTTTTAGAACAAGAAATGGCGGCCGAGGCCGCCATCTGAATATTTTCGATTTCAATTTCTCTTTATTATCCCTTTGTGCGTGAAAATATCTTTTTCATATGCGCATCGAATTCGTTCCAGGTAATTACCGCACGATTTCCTGCGTGCCCATGATAATAAGACCGGCCTGTCGACGTCGGGAAACCTGCCCATATCCTTGCCAGATTTTCCATAAACCGGTGCCGGCTGATCTGCCCATCCAGAAAGGCGCTGAAGCCTGCATCTTCCAATAGAATATCAGCCAACCGGTCCTGGACATCACTGGTAAAAACTGTGTTGCGCGTTAGCCCGAGCTCGTGCACGAGGCCCTTCAGGGTTGAGGGGATGAACTGGTAACGCCCGATAGCGTGTGGTTGGCCGGGTGTGACCGCAATCCATTGATAGATTTCACCAATTGTCATCTGCGTGGGCATTTTTGCGGGGCGGATCCGCGCTCCGTGCTGGACGGCATCATAGCCCTTTCGCCCTGCCTCGGCCCAGCCGATCAGGTGCTTGAGATGCGCAGCAGACCCGGAACCTGCGCCGACCGGAATTTGGCGCCGGCGTTCATTGGCAACATTCTGTATCATGGCAGAATTCATTTGGATGCGGTCCGTCGGACCTGCTGGAACAAGGGAGAATTCAAAATTTCGCCCATCGATCAAATTAAAATTTGCAAGCGAGAATGTTTCTGATGTTGCCTCCTGCGCGCCAAACACTGCGATAAGAGAAAGGGCGGCAGCTGCTCCTTTGATATTCATTGTCGTCTCCATTGAACTATTTACTGATAAAAAGGTTTTGCCGCTTTCCAGAAGCAAAATCATTCGCGCAAAAAGTCAATTTGAGGCGCAAAAGAATAGGCCCCGCGCGCTTGGTATAGCGTCGAGGACCTAAGGAGAGGATTGGGCACAGGAATTACCCGAAGGATCCCGCAGGGAATGCCCTAGAAAAGTTGGGCCACGCCGCAGATGCGCTTGCGGCGTGGCCCTTTCTCGGAACTGGTGGATGGTTCAGTTACCGAGAAATCCGTCAAGCTGATCCCAAAGGGAATTGTCGAGCAGCATGTTAAAACGAAGGTAGAAGCCCTCCTGATAGAGATTGCTTGAGTGCGCCAGACTACCGCTTGCCTTGTTGTAGCCTATGGCCAGCAGGGTTCCTTTGGCAGGTACAAATCCGAACTCGGCACCCAGACCGGTGGTGGAGTTGCCATCGCGATCCCAAAGATATGCCGCGTTGCCACCGATCTGAAAACGGTCGTCTCCGAATTCGTAATTCAGCCCAGCCTGGATGAGTTGAGTGGTTGAGGAAACAGAAAGCCCCCCCGGCACACCGGCCTTTTGATACTGGCCCGCGTATTTTCCGTTCAGGCGCAGATTTTCGTCCACCTCGTATGAGGCATCGACCGACCAATGATGGCTCTGCGTCCGGTTGTGCTTTTGCTCCAGACGATGCTCGTACCATGCAAGGACTTCCAAACGTGGATCACTTAGCGGACGGTAGGCCACCCCTGCACGAGTGCGCATCCGGCGATCATTTGCACCATTGCGCTTGTCCACCGCAATCCGGCTGCGCCCCAGAAAGGTGAGGTCAGGGGTAATCTCTCCGGCCAGACCGAGGCTGGCATAGTGTGTTTTGCCGGATTTCTCGAAGGTGGTGTCGAAATCTGCGTCACCCACCCAGCTCCCCTCATCCGAGCCCCATTTCATCCCGATTGCAACGCTGGTCAACTCGGCTTCGTTGGCATGCATTTGGCGTGAATGTTCGATCCCGACGTTGAGGCTCGTCGCGCTGTTCAGATTGATGCGGGCATCAAACCCCTGTGTCAGGGTGGTGTCGATCTCACCCACGCCTTTGCTTAGTTCAGTCCGCCCGCTGAGCCATTCGTTCATCTCGAATGTGAATCCCAGGGCAGAATGGGTCATGACCTCATCGTCGCCAAAGTGCAGCTCAACCTCGTTGTACACACGCCAACCCGGCTGCGGTTCGCTGTACATGCCCAGCGTCAGTTCGGTGGGCCTGTCGCTACCGCTCAATGGTTGAAGCAGGCGGGCCTCGATCACCGTGCCGGGACGGTTGCGGGGCGTCCAGTGCGCCCCAAGAACAAGCGACGTTCCCGAGTCGGTTACATTCTGCATGCGGTCCTCGTGGTACTCCAGACCGATTTCGCCACGCAGGTGCCGGCTGAATTGCCGCGAATAAATGGCATCAAACGTCACCCGGTCAAAGTCGTTGATCCGGTCGCGCACAAGCTCGGCGCCAATTGCGATGTCGCTTTTCCGGTCAATCTGGTACGCATAGCTCAACCGGACCTGCGTTGTGCCGGGACGGGCCAATCCACCGCGTGCCACAAAATTCTCGCCAGTGTGGATCGCTTCAAAGCTCAGTCTCTGACGTTCGGTCTGCAACGCGTAGGACAACCGGGCGGCGCTATCCGTCTCGCCTTGTGAATCTTCCGAGCGGGCCACTTCCCCCTCCCAGATACCGCCGGCCGTATCTTCGTGCCGGATGTATCCCGACTGAAGCCGCTCACGGGCCGGATTGCCCACAGGTGCGTCAGCATGCACCACCCGCGCGCCGACGGTTGTGCGCGCACTCAGGGAATAGTTCACCTCGCCGCCATAGAGCCAGTAACGTTCGGCCCCGTCGTTTTCCACTTCGTAGGTCACCCGGATCGACAGCGGGTTGCCGTCCAGATCGAACTGGCGCACGGGGGCGTCAAAGGTGATCGTGTTGCGGAAGAAATCCAGCACATAGTCGGTGCCCCGACGCATTGACGTCGCAGACAGAATGTCGCCGCCCTGCTCATCGCGGACCAGAACCTCGACCCGCTCGGACCCTTGAACATACCCGCCAAGGTCCAGATCATAGGGGCCGGATACGCCGCGTCCGCGGACCTCCTGCACCCTTTGCTCCTGTGCCGTGCGTGCGCCAAAGACCGTGACCGACACCTTGTCGTTCTCCCAGTGCGCCTTTGCACCGGTTGCAACGCGGCGCAGACCGTCAAGTTTCAGCGCGCTGGCTTCGGGTTCGATGGCAATGTCCCCATAGAGAACGTAGGAGCGGCCCTTTTCGACCTTTACGAAAAGGTTACCCGAAGATTGCGCATCCTGTCCGCGTTCGGAATTGTCCCCGTAGACCGGATAGTATTCGTCACCGCGAATGTCGCGGAACAGGCGGTCCTCGGTGTCACGGTCGGAACTGTAGCGCAGTGTCAGCAGCGCGTCGCCGCGAATCGCCCCTTTTAGGTAGATTTCGCCGCGCACACCTGTGGCGGTGTCTTCAAACGAACTGAAGCGGTCCTTGTCGAGCAGCGTACCCTTGCTCTTGCCTAGCGACACCGCACCTTCGATCACGCCGATCAGGATGCGTTCGTCAAGATCGGGCGTAAAGGTGATGGTTGCCTCAGCAGAGCCGAACGGGCCGGTTACGGTGATGCGGTCGGGTCCGGAAACCTGTGGGGGGATCAGGCCGAACGTGGCCTCACCATTGTCCAGATAGGCCTGCACACCAGGGGTGCCGGGGCGGATATCGGTCACATCCCAGAGTGCACTACGCGCATTCAGCGTTACCGTACCGGACGCCGGCACCGGCAACCCGCGCGCGTCCAGCACCCGCACAACCACAGGCACGACAGATACCGGAGAGGCGGAGGCCGTTTCAGGCAAAATGATCTCGAACTTAGCCGGCTTGCCGGGAGAGAACAGGGTTATTTCCGTGCGCTCCCGTTCAATTCCAAAACCGTCCTTGCCGATCAGGGTCAGTATATTCTCTCCCGCGTCCAATTTGACCGCGATGTATTCCAACGCCTGCACGTTGTTTTTTTCCCAATTGGTACGCTCGCCAACCCGGTCTGCGCCAAGCGTGCGACCGTTCAACATCAGCGCAAGGGTGAGGTCGGCCTTGCCCTTGATGCGGATGTTCTGAGTCTTGCGCAGAACAGTCTGACCATCCTGAAAGTCGACAAAGCCGGGTTTGGAGTCGAGCGTCTTGATCATCGCGTCAAGTGATTGGCCAAGCGCTGAGGCTTCGGCTTTTGCAGCGATATCTTCTTCGGCCTCGGCATCGTCTATCAACATGCCCGACGTCAGTTGTGTCGTCGTGGCGATCCCCTGCTCCGCGCGGGAAGAACGGACCGGCGCACGCTGACCTGTGATCGGCAGGTCGGCTGCAGTCAGCGAGTTCGGTTGCTGCTTGTTCTCGAAATACACGCGGCGCTTTTCGACCTCTGCCAGAGTATCAGGCGTACACTCTGCCACGGCAAAATGTTCGGCGCGCATTTCGCCCTTGCGCAGCGGGATCAGACGGGAGCCCCCCCGCATAAGGTCGTTGGTCCGCGTCACTGTAACTTCGGTGCCTGCGGGCAGCGTCTCGTTCTGCACAAGGAAGGCATGTGTCACGGGGCGCAGCCCGAACAGCGAATATTTGCCATTGATATCTGTGACGACCGACAGCCCTTCCTGCGTGACGATCCGCACGCCAGGGATCCCCGGTTCGGAGAAGTCGCCCCGGATACCATTGGCATCGCAATCCATGAAAACCGAACCGATGACGGTGCCCTGACGGGCAAAGACGCCGCCGGAATTGTCAAGCCGCACCATGGCCCGCGCAACGGGCGACTGGCGTAGCGATCCGGTCCCTGCCTGACGTCCCGACAACACGGCAGTGTTCTCGTTGCGTCCCTCACGTGCGGCAGCAGTGAAGTGCATTACATAGGTCAGCTCGTGGGTCGACAGAGGGGCAAGTGTGCCAAGATCAAACAGCATATCACCGCTCTGGTCCGTCTCGGGATCGGCCAGCAATGCCCCGTTAAACATGATGGAGCCCGGAACCAAAGTCACGCCGGTGGCGGACCGGTCCAGCAGTTCAGCGCCAATCAGCGCCTGATGCATATTGTTGGCAAAATCCACTGTGTAGGTCACGAATTCGCCATTGCCGACGGTCTCGCGGTCCGCTGACTTGCTCAACGACAGCGGCGCACCGTAATGCGGATCTACAGGAATGTCCGAGACATAAACCATGCCACCCGCGTGATCAAAGGCAGCCCCATAAGCAGCACCTGTCACCGAGCGGCCAAGACCGGGAAAGTCCGGGCGAACCGAGGGGAAATCCCACGCTGGCGCATCAATGACGTCATAGCGATAGCTGCCTGCGGGCATCTCGCCAAAGGTGAAGAAACCGCGCGGATCAGACGTTACCCGCGCGATTTCGACGCCCGAACCTGCATCGAAAAGGCCAATGGTGATGCCGTCGACAGGTGCGTTTGTCACAGAGTTGAACAGGAAATTACCTGGATCAACTGTCAGATCGTCCTCAAGCAGGTCATCAGCACACCGGGCGGCAGCAATCAGGGTATCGCCCTGCACTGTTGCCATGACGTTGTCGCCGCTTACCACCACAGCCATGCCCGCCATCGGCAGCGCCGTGGTCAGGAATACACCGGTATTTGGGCCGGTTTCGGTTGCGATTATGCGCTCCACATCGCCGGTCTGGATACTACGGACCGTAACACTGACCTGATCAGCAGCGTCCGACAGGTTGCAGCTGCCCGAGGTCAGGCGCAAGCGCGTGTCACTTCCCGGAGCCCCGAAGGCCTGTTCCGCGCCGGTTTCGGGATTTTCGAACTGCAAGGTGCCTGACCCGGCGCCTTCACGACTGAAGATCGTGCTGTTTGACGCCACTGCGGCGGTATCCCCGTCGCTATCAAGATAGGCAACGGCCGTGTTCACGATATCAACATCGCCCAGCGCAGCGGGCACGCTGACTGAAAACACGGGATCATTGGAGCGGCCGACCGGGAAATCCCCTTCAAGGAAGAACGCGACGGCGTCGATGTCCTCAACCCGTTGCGGCTGGGCTGTGCGGTAATCGTGCTTGGCGTCTCCGGCCAGATGAAACAGGGCAACCATCCCGCCAGCATCTGCAATCGTGTCAAACACCGTGTTGCGCGGGATCA
>JBARUV010000104.1:0-2398 GCA_049645905.1 Sulfitobacter sp. | reverse complement strand
GGTAATCCCCCCACTTTTAATGGCGCCGCAGCGATGGCGGCAAGCTTGCGTGTTAGGATGACGGTTTCCCCGCCATCCAGCGCAAGAGCAACCACGTTGGCCCCCTAAATCCGATCGACCCTGATCTTCAGGTTGTGAAAGCCTTTCTGCGTCGGCTGAGTAGAATAGTACGGCCTGCAAACAAACACTGGCCGGCCGTTTTCTATTCTGTAGCCTACATCATACCTTCCATTCCCTCCATCTCGGGTATGCCGTGGCGATTAGCCTTGGCTGGTTTGTCGGCCACCATCGCCTCCGTTGTCACAAGCAAACCCGCAACAGATGCGGCGTATTCAAGCGCGATCCGGACGACCTTGGTGGGGTCGATGATACCGGCCATTAACATGTCGACGTATTCTTCTGATTGCGCGTCGTAGCCAAACGTTTTGCTGGTGGACTCAATGATCCTTCCAGCAACCACGGACCCGTCGACACCGGCATTCTCAGCGATCTGGCGCAGGGGTGCCTGAAGAGCTTTTCGGATGATTGCAATACCGGCTGACTGGTCTGCATTGTCGCCTTTTAGGTCTTCCAAAATCTTGCCTGCATGTACCAATGCTACCCCGCCGCCGGGCACAACGCCTTCTTGCACGGCTGCGCGCGTTGCGTTCAACGCATCGTCGACTCTGTCTTTGCGCTCTTTGACCTCAACCTCGGTCGCTCCACCAACCTTGATTACCGCAACGCCGCCGGCGAGTTTGGCCAGGCGTTCTCGCAGTTTTTCCTTGTCGTAATCCGATGTGGTTTCTTCAATCTGCGCGCGGATTTGCTTTACGCGTGCTTCAATGACCGCCTTGTCACCGGCACCATCGATGATAGTTGTCGTGTCCTTGGTGATGATGATCTTCTTGGCGACGCCCAGCATATCCATCGTGACACTCTCAAGCTTGACGCCCAGTTCCGCTGAAATCACTTGTCCACCGGTCAAGATAGCGAGGTCCTCCAGCATTGCTTTGCGACGATCCCCAAAACCGGGGGCTTTGACCCCAGCGACCTTCAGGCCACCCCGGAGCTTGTTCACCACAAGTGTCGCAAGCGCTTCGCCGTCGATATCTTCGGAGATTACCAAAATCTGTTTGTTCGCCTGCATAACGGACTCAAGCAATGGCACCATCGGAGCCAAGGATGAAAGCTTTTTCTCGTGCAAGAGAACGACGCAATCCTCCATATTTACCGTCATCTTGGCCGTATCAGTGATGAAATACGGGCTCAGATACCCGCGATCAAACTGCATGCCCTCGACGACTTCGGTCTCGGTCTCTAGTCCTTTATTTTCTTCGACCGTGATTACACCTTCGTTACCAACCTTGGACATTGCGTCTGCGATCTGCTGTCCGATTGCCGCCTCACCATTGGCCGAGATCGTGCCAACTTTTGCGATCTCCGCCGTATCGCCTACAGGGCGCGACATCGTTTTGACTTCAGCTACGACAGCTGCAACGGCCTTGTCTATGCCGCGTTTGAGATCCATCGGGTTCATCCCCGCAGCGACGGCTTTCATGCCTTCCTTGACGATGGCCTGCGCCAAAACAGTCGCGGTGGTCGTACCGTCACCGGCTTCATCATTTGTGCGTGATGCAACATCCTTGACCAGCTGAGCACCCATATTCTCAAACGGGTCCGAGAGTTCGATTGCCTTGGCAACTGTGACGCCATCCTTGGTGATACGCGGCGCACCATAAGATTTGTCGAGGACCACATTGCGGCCCTTGGGGCCAAGCGTGACTTTGACGGCATTGGCAAGCGTGTTGATGCCCTTAAGCATGAGTCCGCGAGAATCCGTGCCGAATTTGACGTCCTTTACAGACATGTCGATATTCCTAAATGAAAAATATGGGGAAGGTGGTGCGAGGATCAGGCCAGAATACCAAGAATGTCACTCTCCTTCATGATCATCAGTTCCTCGCCGTCGACACTGCGCAACAAGACGCGATCGTGAAGTGGGGTAAACAACATGGAAATGCTCCTTCTGAAGATTTCCGGTATGGGTAGCATGCGTAGAGGTACATTGGCACTCAGGTGTGGCGAGTGCCAATGTAAGTGAAATGGTTATTCACAAGGACCGCCACAATAGTCCGCTGAACTATATTTGTTCGGGATAAATGGTTCCGAATTCTAATGGCGCAATCATCGCTTAGTAGGCCCTACTTTACCTTTTTTCCTCCAATCGCAAGCGCAGGCTTGCCCGCGAGCGAGTTGGCTGTTGCAGAGACTTTAACCTTCTCTTGTTTGGGTTTCTTGGCTTCTTTGTTTCCGCGTTTACTGTTGTTACCTTTAGCCATTGTCTGTCCTTCCTGAGTGCAGCGACCCAGTGCCGGATTGGCAAGGTGTGACTGCGGTAAGCACCGCGTGCCGATCT
>JBARUV010000103.1:0-22175 GCA_049645905.1 Sulfitobacter sp. | reverse complement strand
TCGCGTCTATCACCCGCCCCGGCCCGATGGGCAGACCTGCACGGCGCAGCGCGCGGGCAAAATGAGTGATGTTGCCCGTGAGTTTTGGATCGTCGGGCAATTCAAGAGGGATATGTTCAACCATAGATTATTTTTCGCACGGCGCAAAAGCAGAAAGCGCCACCATTACTGCCACTTGAGCCGCGGTTTTCTTCTCTTGAGGATTATCTTCGAGCCAGTTCAAGAAAACTTGTTTAGAAAGCCGTGCATCGGCCGATCTATCAATTCGGTACAACCCATCACCTTCGGGAAAGTCGATACAATTTGTGGCCAGTATGAATGAAATGCCTTGAATCAAACCAAAGCAAAAGCCTGCCTCGAAATTCTCGTCGTTTTGGCATGCATCCGCAAGATCTTCGGCATCTAATGCCCATGCCTGCCTGCTGGGAAGAGCTACAAGAATAATTAAAATTCCAAGAAGAACGGCTAGAAGTCGGGCTCTCAGGAGACCTCGAGTGATGCTTTTGCCTGATCAAGGATGCGCTTGGCCTCGGATCCATGCAGTTTGGCAATATCATCCTGATATTTCAGGATAGCGCCCAATGTGTCGGCGATCACTTCAGGACTAAGAGTGATCACGTCCAGCGCCAGCAGGCATTTCGCCCAGTCGATGGTTTCGGCCACGCCCGGTTTCTTGAATAGATCCTCGGTGCGCAGGTGCTGCACAAACGCGACCACCTCGCGACTGAGTGACTCCGCCGCCTCGGGCGCGCGCGCGGCCAGGATTTCCATCTCGCGGTCAAATCCCGGATAGTCCACCCAATGATAGAGGCAGCGGCGCTTCAAGGCGTCATGGACCTCCCGGGTGCGGTTCGACGTCAGAATAACGATGGGCGGTTCGGGCGCTATGATCGTGCCCATTTCCGGGATCGTGACTTGAAAATCACTGAGGGCTTCGAGCAGGAACGCCTCGAACGGCGCATCGGTGCGGTCCAGTTCGTCAATCAACAGAACGGGCGCGCCGCCCGCGCAGGGGCGCATCGCCTCAAGCAACGGACGCTGGATCAAGAATTCATCGCTGAACAACTCTGTTTTCAGGTTACTTGCATTCCCTGTCGCCTCGGCCGCTCGAATTGCCACCATTTGCGCAGGGAAATTCCATTCATATACAGCCGAAGACGCATCAAGCCCTTCATAGCATTGCAAGCGGATCAGCTTGCGGCCCAACCCGGCGGCAATTGCCTTGGCGATTTCGGTTTTGCCGACGCCTGCCTCGCCCTCCAGAAACAGCGGGCGACCTAGGCGCAAGGCCAGAAACACAACTGTCGCCAGATCGCGGCCACAGACGTAGCCCTCGCCCGCCAACATGTCTTGTACCGCGTCAATCGTGGAAATATCACTCATCAAGTTTTCTCCCTTGGACGCCCAAGGTGCATCTGTGAGACACGGGGTCAAGTAGTGCCTTTTGCCGAATTGTCACGGCGACCCGCGCAAGCCCTGTGGAATGATTGACGGGATTCCCCCTGACGGGCATAACCTGAACGCATAACAGGCAGGTCACGGGCCAGACTGCACCCGACCCAAAGGCAGATATGAAACAGCGTTTCGACCTCACAGCGATAGCGGCGGATTAACGGTATGCGCATCACTGCAGTTACCTGCGTTAAAAACGAAGGGCCGTTCCTGCTGGAATGGATCGCCTTTCACCGCGTGATCGGCGTGACAGATTTTCTTTTTTATTCAAACGATTGCACCGATGCGACCGACCTTTTGCTGGACTGTCTTCAGGAACACAGCGTGGTAACACACCTGCCAAATCCCGCGACCAACCGAAATTTCCAGATGCAGGCACTCAAGGCCGCACGCCGCCATCCTCTGATCAAACAAGCCGATTGGGTCTGGGTCGCGGATGTGGATGAGTTTCTTAACATTCATGTGGGAAATCACTCGATCCCTGCCCTGATCGACGCTTGTGGAAACCCCAAGGCAATCTCGCTCACCTTTCAATTCATGGCAAATGATGGTGTCGACGCATTTGAAGATGTGCCTGTCATTTCCCAGTTCCAGCATAGCCATAATCCCGACATCTGGTGTGCCGAGACAGCGATTGAGGTGAAATCACTGGTGCGGCACGATTTCCCTGTCGATTATTTCGGTGCGCACCGACCGTTCCATGACAATAGCAAGGAACAGCCAGCTTGGACCGACGGGTCCGGCCGGCCTGTCATCGGCCCGTTCCGCAAGTGCGCCAACAAGCGGCGCATCCGGGCCTATCCGGCAAAAGGCGCACGGGCATATGCCACGCTTAACCATTATGCGCTGCGTTCGCTTGACAGCTATCTGGTCAAAAACGACCGCGGCGATGTGAACCGCGAACACCGCACCTTTGACGACACCTATTGGCGCGAGCGGAATGATGGCGCCTATTTTGATGACAGTATTCTGCGCTATGAGACTGATCTAAAGGCTGAAATGGCCCGCCTGAAAGCACTTCCCGGCGTGAGTGGCCTGCATGAGGAAGCGGTAAAATTACACCGTGAGAAGCGTGATTCCTTGCTGACCCAAGAAAGCTATCGCGAGATGCAGGCGCAACTGCGCACTGCGCCGCGCTATGGCGATGCCGAGGCAAGAGTGCGCAAAGAACTGGGGCTGACAACATGAGCCGCCTGCGCGTGATCAATCTGGCGCTGCCCAAGACTGGCACGACCACGCTGACCGATGCCCTGCGCCACGCAGGATTGACCGTTGCTGACTGGAAAATCAGACCCGGCCAAAGCACGCGCGAGGACATTCCCCGCCAGCATGTCGGCAAGGTGATCTACGAAGACTATTTTGACAGCGGCGACCCACTTGCGCGGCTGGGCGAATTCGACGCCATCAACGAAATGTCCTGCGTCAACGAGGCGCGTTCGTTGTGGCCGCAAACCGATTGGGGCCTTTTGTCAGCCCTTCAGAGGCACCATGAGGGCGTAAAATTCGTGCTGACCACCCGCGATCCGGCGAAAACCGCAGATAGTATGATGCGCTGGAATTCATTGGGCAAGAAACGGTTGCCACAATCGGATATTCCCGGCATGCCGCGGGGGTTCGGTGGAAACTTTAGGCAGTTAGAACAATGGCTAACAGGTCATTATTCATTTTGCCGCCGTGTCTTTGCGGATAGCGGTAATTTCATGGAATATGATATTGAGGATCCGGACGCACAGGCAAAGCTATCGACCTACCTGGCTATCGATCTGCCGTGGTGGGGCAAAAGCAACGTGGGTAAGACCGATGCCACCAGCGAGGCCGGATAGATGCGGCTGACCCTGTTGATTGGCCCGACAGAACAGGCTGCGGGCCGCTTCCGCGTCATGTTAAAGGAAAAGGCAAACGCGCTGGCCAAACTAGGTGTCGCCGCGCCGGATTGGAACCATGTGCGGCTTTATGCTGCCTGCGCGAACCCTGATGCTGTGGGGGTATTGCGGTTCAAACGCGGTTTGGATGGACCGCTTGTCCAACGCACCTTGATGCGCGAATTCGAAGCCCTCCTCACCAAAGACCTGCCCGAAATCAAGGCTGACCATATCGTGGTCGCAGCCGCACAACTTGGCAATTTGCTGAACACCAAAGAGGAGCTGTACCGACTCAAGACACTGCTCTCCCCTCATTTTGACGAGATCCGGATTGTCGCACATCTGGACGAGCAGGCACGATTGTTATCCGCCCACTACAATTACGCGATCCACGAGGGCCGGCGCGCATCCCTCGGACAGGAAATTGCGCTCACGTCAGGCAAAAACTGGTGGGACAGTGCGCTATCCGCCGCTACGGAGACCGACCCGAACTTCGGTCTGTTTGACGATGTACAGATACCGCCATTCTGGCTGGATTACGCGCGGTTGATGGCCCATTGGGCAGCGGTATTTGGCAGCGATAACATTACCTTCCGGCCGTTGGCTATCGCAGACTTATTGTCTGACCGCGGGTCGGATGAGTTGAGCCAAACCCTTGGCCTGTCCGGTCCCTTGGGCAAGGTAAGACCGGGTCGTGCTCCCGACCCCGAACCCGCCGCAAACCTTACCCGCATGCGGCAGTTCAACGAGGTTTTGATCAAATATCTTCAGGTGCATGACATGTTGTGCCCCCGCGATCTTTGGCAACAGATGCTGGGCGCCCTGCGCATCGCCGGGCCACCGCTCGCTGCCGGAACGCTTTGTGCTGTGTCCGAGTACTTCGAAAACGACAATACGGCGCTGATCAAGCGGTTTCCCGATCTGGAAGCAGCCCTGACACCGGACAGGAAACTTGAGGCTTGGACCGAGGATGATCCGGAGCTTGGTTTTCGCGCAACCCAATATCTTGCCGCGTTCTCTTACGCCTTGCACAAGCACTGCACGCCTTTGGCAGATAAACGGCGCGAAGAGACCATGGCCAAAGCATCTTCACAGAAATTCGAAAATCTTCTGAAAAAGGAAAAAGGAAACAACAATAAAAAGTTACTTGATCAAATTAAAGTAAACCACCAGATGATCCTCTCCTCCCAATTCCGTCCGCACAATAATCTTGGCGCGGTAAACGAAGAAGAACTTGGCGCGCCTTACACCGCAGTACCGCTGCGCCCTCTCAAGAGCGGCAGCAGCGGCAACGTCATCGTCGGCTGCATGAAAAACGAAGCGCCCTATATCATTGAATGGATTGCCTATCACCGCGCGATCGGGGTTGATTCCTTTCTGATCTACACAAACGGCTGTGACGATACGACCGACCAGATTCTGGGTCGGCTGCAGGAAATGGGCATCGTCCAGCACCGCAGCAATGAGGACTGGAAAGGCAAATCGCCCCAACAACACGCGCTCAACAATTCACTCAAGGAACCGGTGATCCGGAATGCGGAGTGGATTGCACATATCGACGTGGACGAGTTCATGAACATCCGCACCGGAAACGGTACGCTCGATGATCTCTTTGCTGCCGTGCCCGATGCCACCAACATCGCGATGACGTGGCGCTTGTTCGGACACAACGATGTGACAGCGATCAGCGATGACTTCGTCATCGAACAATTCGACACCTGCGCCCCAAAATACTGCCCCAAGCCGCATACGGTCTGGGGTTACAAAACCATGTTCCGCAACATCGGGGCCTATGCCAAAATCTCGTGCCATCGGCCGAACAAACTGGCGGAACGCTTTGAAAGCAAGGTAAAATGGGTCAACGGGTCGGGCCGAGATATGACGCGGGATGCAATGCACAACGGCTGGCGGTCCTCCAAATCCAACGTCGGTTATGACCTCTTGCAGTTGAACCATTATGCGCTGCGTTCTGCTGAGTCTTTTCTGATCAAACGCCAACGTGGTCGTGCGCTGCATGTGGATCGTTCCATAGGGATCAACTATTGGATTCGCATGGACTGGTGCGATTTCCGCGACATCACGATCAAGCGTAACGTGCCACGTGTCCGCGCCGAATATGATAACCTGATGCAGGATGGCGCGCTGCGGACCTTCCACAGCGAGGGCCTTGCCTGGCACAAGGCCAAGGCGGCAGAACTGCGGGGCATGGATGAATTCAGCGACCTTTACACTCAGGCCCTTAGCGTGAAACTGAACGAGACAGAGCGGGTGGCCTACGCCCTTTCGCTTGATATGGAGAGTTGATCATGGACGGTCCCCTCAACGAAGACGATGCAACCCAGAACGCCGGACGCACCGGTCAGTTCGTGCGCTCACGCGGCATGAAATTTCCCAAACATCCGGATTTCATCAAGGGGCGCGTGCGCAAACTGTTGCGCACAAACGCCTATGAAGCAAAGGAATCCGAAGCCGCCCTGCGTGTCGTGCGCGAAGGCGATGTTGTCATCGAGCTGGGTGGCGGCATCGGCTATATGTCCACACTGGTGGCCAGCAAGCGGGCGATCAAATCGGTGCATTCGTTTGAGGCCAACCCCCATCTGATCCCCTATATCAAACAGGTACACGCCGCCAATGGGGTGACCAATGCCCATGTCACCAATGCGATTCTCGGCCCGCGCAAAGGCAGTGTTGATTTTTATCTGCGCGACCCGATGCTGGGTTCCTCTATGAAGTTGATCGCGGGTGAAGC
The DNA here is from genome assembly GCA_049645905.1 of Sulfitobacter sp. Taxonomy (GTDB): domain Bacteria; phylum Pseudomonadota; class Alphaproteobacteria; order Rhodobacterales; family Rhodobacteraceae; genus Sulfitobacter. The sequence goes on along the minus strand of JBARUV010000103.1, from coordinate 16,112 downwards.
AACACCGCCCAGCACCAAGGTTGATGTGCTGGACGCCAAGGCAGTCTTCGCCGACATCAAACCCAATGTGCTGATCTGCGACATCGAAGGTGCTGAAGTCGATTTGATTCCGCAGCTCGATATGACCGGACTGCGCGCTGCGGTTATTGAAACCCACCCCCAATGGATCGGGCCGGAAGGCATGAACAAGGTAATGCGCGCTTTCATGGATGCGGGCCTTGCCTACTATCACCGTGGTTCGCAGGGCAAGGTGCTGTGTTTCCGTTCGGAATGGTAATTTGACTCACCTCGCCCTGCTGTGTGTGCGCAACGAGGGCGCTTTTCTGCTTGAATGGCTTGCCCACCACCGCGCTGTCGGATTCGATGATTTCGTCGTCTTTTCAAATGATTGCGATGACGGTACCGATCTGATGCTGGACCGGCTGGCTGATATGGGCTGGCTCACCCATGCGCGTAACGACGGCCCTTATGATAAGGGCGGCATACAGTTCACCGCGCTGAAATCTGCCGCCAAAATGGATCAGGTCAAATCCGCCGACTGGTTGCTGCCGCTGGATGTGGACGAGTTTGTGAACATTCATACCGGCGATCATACACTGACCGATCTTCACGCCGCCCTGCCCGATGCAACAGCAATCACGCTTACTTGGCGCCTGTTCGGTAACGCGGGCATTGCCCGCTACGAGGACGCGCCTGTCACACAGTCCTTCACCAAATGCGCGCCGGTCGAGATGTTCTGGCCATGGCGCGCAGCAATGTTCAAGACGCTCTACCGGAATGATGGTATCTACCGCAAACCCGGGGTGCATCGTCCGCGCGATCCGGACAAATCAAGGCTGGATCAAGCCCGGTGGTATGACGGGCATGGCCGTGTGCTCGACAAACAATTTGTAACGCGACGTATATTTTCCAACTATGGGCGCGACAATTATGGATTGGTCCAACTCAACCACTATCCGCTTGGCTCTATGGAAAGCTATGTGCTGAAAGCGGATCGCGGGCGTGCGGTGCATTCAGACGATCTCTTGGGGATCGATTATTGGGTCGAGCGAAACTGGAACACGGACAGCGACAGCACGATCAACACGCTTTCCCCTGCCCGCGATAGACTTTTGGAAACGCTTAAAAGGGATCCAATACTTGGCGAACTCCATGACAAGGCCGTCGCCTGGCGCAAATCCCGTTTTGATACGCTGATGACGCGCGAACCCTTCCGCGCCCTTTTTGGCCGCTTGCTGATGACCCCTCCCTCGCGCCCCGTAACCCAACAGGCCGGGCAATTCCTCACCCGCTACGCGCATCTAGGCCGCCAGAACGGCGGCTGACATTGCACCGGATTATTATCGGTTTTTCCCTAATTTTGCCGCATTCCACAGATAACCTCCAAGGGCCTGTGCAAGAACTCCGCGGTATTGTAGGCTTGGGAAATGGCAATGACCGAACAAAAGCCCGACCTGAAAGCGCCGATGACAGACCTGCCAAAGCAGGAATGGCTTGAGGCGATTGCCGCTGCGACCGAAGATGACGGATCATTCGCAACTTTAGGCAAACGCCATTTCGCCGCTTTTATCGAGATGGGTACGACGCTGCTGGTGACCTTTGAAACTTTTCAGGGCATTCATGCCCTATCGCCCATCGCGCAGCCCTTTGGCTGGGAAATGCTTCACGATCATGGCTGGTCACACCTCTGCCTTGCCAGCGACGGCGACACCTGGTTTCGCGACCCCGCTGTCTATGCCTATTTTGATCGTCTGATAGACGACGGGTTCTTTGACGAATTCGACAACGTGATATTTTACGGTGCCGGTCCCTGCGCCTATGCGGCAGCAGCCTATTCGGTCAGCGCACCTGCTTCGCAAGTTGTACTGATCCAGCCGCAAGCAACGCTGGACCCCCGGATCACCGACTGGGACGATCGTTTCACCGATATGCGGCGCACCGATTTCACGTCGCGCTACGGCTATGCCCCCGACATGCTTGAGGCCGCGCAGAGCGCCTATGTGCTCTATGATCCGCGCGAGACGCTGGATGCGATGCATGCCGCCCTGTTTACGCGACCCAATGTCACCAAATTCAGGATGCCGCATATGGGCGCTGCCCTTCAAACCGATCTGATGGAGATGGGGATATTGGGCCCGATGTTGCAGATGGCCACCGATAACACCCTCGATAAACTGGCATTTGCCAGACTATATCGCGCCCGCCGCGATTATCGCCCCTATTTGCGCACCCTTTTATCGGCCACCGAGGAAGACACCCGCGACGCCCTGACCCTGTCCTTGTGCAAGTACGTGACAACGCGCGTTCATGATCCCCGTTTTGTGCGCAAACTGCGCCACCTCGAGGGCGACAGCTAAGCACTGGATCGCCCCCCGCCCCTGTGCTAGCGCTGGCCCATGACACAAACACTGACAATCCGCCGTCCCGATGACTGGCATTTGCACCTGCGTGATGGCGATATGTTGCGTGCCGTTTTGCCGCATACAACCAGACATTTTGCGCGCGCGATCATCATGCCCAATCTTGTACCGCCGGTGGTCACGGCGGATGATGCCCGCGCCTACCGCGACCGGATCAGGGATGCCTTGCCAAAAGACGCTGATTTCACACCCCTGATGACGCTATATCTGACCGAAGACACTGATCCGGCAGATGTCGCCGCCGCCCACAGCGAGGGGCTGATCACAGCTGTCAAACTCTACCCTGCGGGTGCCACGACCAATTCCGCCAGTGGTGTTGCAAACTTTGACAAGGTGGGTGCGGTGCTTGAAAAGATGGCAGAAATCGGCCTGCCGCTGTGCACCCATGGTGAAGTGACAGACAGCACTATCGACATTTTTGACCGTGAGGCGGTGTTCGTTGACCGCGTGCTGGACCCGATCCGCCGCCGTCATGAGGGCTTGCGCGTGGTCATGGAGCATATCACCACCGCTGATGCTGCTGATTACGTTCGCTCGGCAGCGAAAAATCTGGCGGCGACGATCACAACCCATCACCTCGTGATCAACCGCAACCATATTCTGGCAGGCGGGATAAGGCCGCACTACTATTGCCTCCCTGTCGCCAAACGGGAAGTCCACCGGCTGGCCCTGCGCGCAGCCGCAACTTCGGGCGATGCGCGGTTTTTCCTTGGAACTGACAGCGCGCCGCACACGGATGCCAACAAACTGCTGCCCTGTGGCTGCGCAGGATGTTTCACAGCGCCCAACACCATGTCGATCCTTGCAGAAGTCTTTGAACAGGACGCCGCGTTAGAAAAGCTGGAGGCGTTCACGTCCCTTAACGGCCCCGCGTTCTACGGCCTGCCCCCGAACAGTGAAACGCTCACGCTGGTCCGCGAAACGCCAGATTTCCCGCCCCATATCGACACGCCCGATGGGCCCGTGACCATCTTTGACCCCGCCATGCCCTTGCACTGGACCGCCTGATCTTCCAAATGGTTCAAAACCCCGCCGGAGGTGCAAAAACTCCCTTGGCGCAGCACCTTCAACAGAGGACTTCCAGCAATGATCCCAACCAGTTATCCCCCCGCCGAAGAAATGGCCCGCCTTACTGCCCGGATGCTGCTGGAAATCGGCGCGGTGCATTTTAACGCTGATGAACCCTTTACGCTTGCCTCCGGTTTGCCCAGCCCGACTTATATTGATTGCCGCAAACTGATTTCTTATCCTCGCATCCGCGCCACGCTCATGGATTTTTTGACCGTGACCGTGATGCGCTCCGCCGGTTTTGAAGCCTTCGACAACATCGCGGGAGGCGAAACCGCTGGCATCCCGTTTGCCGCTATGGTTGCCGAACGCATGGGCCTGCCGATGACCTACGTCCGCAAGAAGCCCAAAGGCTACGGGCGCAATGCGCGGATCGAAGGGGTGATGACCGAGGGCGAACGCGTGCTTCTTGTCGAAGACCTCACCACCGATGGCGGATCAAAGCTCAGCTTTGTCGACGCGATTCGCGAGACCGGTGCCACTTGCGGGCATACTGCTGTAATCTTTTACTACGGAATTTTCCCGCAAACTGAAAAGACCCTTGGCGATCATGGCATTGCGCTGCACCACCTTTGCACTTGGTGGGATGTGCTTGCAGAAGCAAAGGCGCAAGGCGCGTTTGATGGCGCCACTCTGCGCGAGGTAGAAGCCTTCCTGAATGCACCGAAGGCGTGGCAGGACGCACGGTCATCTTGACCCGATAAAACCCACTATGTTGACGCAGGATGCCAAATCTGGGCAATATGTAGTGGGTACATGCGTTCTCCACAGACTATCCACATAAACATACAATTTGCGCAAGTCCCCCCTGCTGACTATGACAGCCATGGGACATACAGGTGAGAAAATGAACGAGATATCATCGCTGAACGCGAACCAGATTGCTGTGCAGGCACCAGAAACGATCCCGCATTCCATTGAGGCCGAACAACAGCTTCTGGGGGCGATCCTGACCAACAACGATATCTACGACCGCGTTGCCTCTATCATTGGCCCCAAGCATTTCTATGACCCTGTACATGCGCGGATTTTTGACATCGCGAGCCAGCGCATTGCCAAGAACAATCTCGCATCTCCGGTGACGCTCAAGGCATTCATGGAGGAAGACGAAGGCCTTAAGGAACTCGGCGGGCCTGCTTATCTTGCACGCCTTGCGGGTGCTGCGATTTCCGCCTTTGCTGTGCGTGACTATGCGCAGATGATCTATGATCTGGCCGTTCGCCGCGACCTGATCCAACTGGGCCGCGATATTTCGGCCAAGGCGGCAACTGTCGATGTTGCCTCTGAACCGCGCGAACAGATCGTCGAGGCAGAACAGGCGTTGTATTCGCTGGCCGAACAGGGTCAGGTAGAAAGCGGTTTTCAGAGCTTTCTCAAAGCGGTAACGGACGCTGTTAATGTCGCCAATGCGGCCTATCAACGCGATGGCGGCCTCTCTGGTGTATCCACCGGTTTGATCGACATGGACAAGAAACTGGGCGGGTTGCACAAATCCGACCTTCTGATCCTTGCCGGACGTCCCTCAATGGGGAAAACCTCGCTTGCCACAAACATCGCGTTTAACGTTGCAAAGGCGTATAAGCGCGGTCTGCTGCCTGATGGCAGTGAAGGCGCCGTCGATGGCGGTGTTGTCGGTTTCTATTCGCTGGAAATGTCTGCCGAACAGCTTGCCGCGCGCATCCTGTCCGAAGCCGCCGAAATCCCCAGCCAGCAGATCCGGTCCGGTGACATGTCCGAAACGGAATTCCGCCGTTTCGTCGATGCCGCCAAGGCGCTGGAAGCCTGCCCGCTGTTTATCGACGACACGCCCGCGCTGCCCATAAGCCAGCTTGCCGCCCGTGCGCGACGGCTCAAGCGGACACATGGTCTGGATGTGTTGATCGTCGATTATCTGCAACTGGTGCGTGGCACCGGACGTAGCGAAAACCGCGTCAACGAAATCAGCGAAATCACCATGGGTCTCAAGGCGATTGCCAAAGAACTGGAAATCCCGGTGATCGCCCTTTCGCAGCTGTCGCGTCAGGTCGAAAACCGCGAAGACAAGCGGCCACAACTGTCAGACCTGCGCGAATCAGGCTCGATCGAACAGGACGCGGACGTCGTGATGTTCGTCTACCGGGAGGAATACTACAAAGAGCGCGAAAAACCCGGCGATCACGATCTGGAAGCCATGGCGCGCTGGCAGGAAGAGATGGAGCGCCTGCACGGCCGCGCCGAGGTTGTCATTGGCAAGCAGCGCCATGGCCCCATCGGCACAGTCGATCTGAGCTTTGTCGGCAAGTTTACACGCTTTGGTAATCTGGTGCAGCCTTGGCAGCAAAACGATGCGGACGAGCAGGAATTCTAAACGACAGCCGCCCGCGCAATCTCGGTCTCGTCTAGGCCATATTTGCCTGCAAACCGCGTCCGCGCCGCCACAAGGCGTGGATCATCCGGTGCCATCCCAAGGGTGCGGATGAATTCGATGCGCTGCTGCGCCTTCAAATCCTCGCGGTCGATATCCGTGCCCATCACGCGGTCAATGATCTCACCGCCCGGGCTGACATGAAACCATTTTGAAAAGTCGCGAAAATGGTGCTGGTTATGCAGCCGCGTCACGTGGCGCTCCACAGCAGTTTTGGGCAGCGTCAGATGGGCCGTCATGTGAAACCACTCGTACCCCAAAAAGGTCAATACAGCCCCCGCGGGCACCACGGCGACCGCGATCCACAGGGCATGCGCCGCACCAAACAGCGACATAATTCCCCACAGCAAAAGGAAATTACCCGCCAGCATCGGCAGCGCGACCCAGACCGGCACAAAGAACAATTTGTGGTTGGTCGGGAAATCGTGATGACCATAATGCGCGCGATATAACAGATCAAAAGCCCATTGCCGCCTGGGTGGGGTCAGATGAAAGACATGACGGTGCAGGTTGTATTCGTTCAACATTTGCGCCGCGACACCCAAAGGTACCAGCAGCCACACCCAAAAAGGCGCCGCATATGCCATACTGGCAAAGGCGAAACAGCAGACCAGCGCCATAAGGGAGACGCTGGGGTGGGCAAACATGATCTTGAGTCGGGTCATAAGGTCAATTTAGCGACTGCGCGACGCAAACGATATATCTTCAACGTCAGCGTATCGGCGATCTACTTTCCGGCGCTGCGCACTTCGTACTTCAGCCCCTTCGACGTCCCCTTCCCGAAACCCATCCAATAGGTGTGGTCCTCTTTGGGCGTGCCGTCCTCGTTCATTGACCAGACCCCTTCGTTGGAATCCTCGACCAGTTCCAGAAACGCACCGCTCTCGCTGTCCGCTTTCAGGTGCTGGTCCAGCCACGCCGTGACAAAGTGCTGCGCGATGTTGTTCATGCGCGCCGTGCTCCAGACCGGGTCTGAATAGTGTTCTGACACATTGAATCCCAGATCGGGGTCGTCTCGAAAGCTTTCTGCCGGGGCGGGCATCGGCGCGCCGGAATTGTGGCCGCCGTTGACATAGGTCAGCAAAGCGCGGTCCACGCCGGTCGCCAGTTCCCAGATCGCGCGCACGCCGTTTTCATAAAGCGACGTATCATCCTGAGATCCCGCAATGAACAGCATCGGAATGCGGATGCCTGCAAGGCCTGTCGCGTCCCAAAAGCCGGTGTTCATGCCCCAGGGGCCAAAGGCTACAGCGGTCTTGATACGGGCATCAGGCAGTTTGTCATGAGTCTCTGACCCTGCCTGATGGATACCCAATGTTCCGTGCGGACCGCCCCAGGGGTACGCCACAGAGGCTTCGGTGACGCCACCCCCCGCGGTGATGACCGCGCCGTAGCCACCCATCGAATAGCCGATTAATCCGGTATTATCCGCATCAAAAAGCCCTGCCATTGCGCCGTCTTCCGCCGCCATGCGGGCCATTTCGCCCAGAACGAAAAGCTGATCAAGCGAGCGGTTCACAAGAGTCGAGCCAAAGGCCGCCTGTGTACGATAAGTGGAATCGGTATGATCAATGGAGGCGACAACATACCCCTTTGACGCAAGGTTTTCCGCCAGATGCGACATCAGGAACCGGTTGCCCGGGTAGCCATGGCTGATCAACACCAACGGATACGGCGCATCTGGGGTTGCGTATGCTGCATCGCGCATGGCGCGACCTGCAAGTGTCACCTCGGTTTTGCCGTCACGCAGGAACGCTTTGAATGTGGTGTCACCGGACGCATCAGCAGTTGCCGGATACCAGACCTCAACCGTAAGCGGGCGGTCATAGCGCGGCATCTCGGCAGGTTTTTCAGCCGTTGGATCAATGGCAAGGATGTCTATTTGGTTGGGGTTGGTCATTTCAATCTGGCGCACGCCCACTGGCAAATCACCATAGGCCGCCAACGCAGGCGCACCGGGGAGCTGGGTATCTATCCGGTTTTCGGCCTGCACCATACCCGCGCCCAGGACAGCAGTCGTCAACCCAAAAGCTAAGGCAGTGGCGGTCTGGCGGTGCTTGGTCATGTGGTTCTCCCTTTGGTTGAAAATAGCCTAGCGGGATTGCGCGTTCGCACAACCCTGTTCCCGTAACGTAACGTGAATGTACGGATGCGTCGAAATGTGTCGTAATGGCCCCATGTGGAAACCCTTGCTGATTTTGTTTGCCCTTTGGCCATTGACCGCCGCCGCCCAAGCTGTCGAGGTCGATCTGGAACTCTTCCTTGCGGTGGATGTATCGCGCTCGATGTCCCCACAGGAACTTGAGTTGCAGCGCCGCGGTTACGCGGAGGCGCTGACCAGCCCGCAGGTTGCCACTGCGTTGCAGGGCGGATTGCTGGGGCGGATTGCCATCACCTACGTCGAATGGGCAGAGGCGAGCGCGAAGCGTGTAATCGTCCCGTGGACGCTGGTGGAAAGCCCTGAACATGCTGCAGAAATAGCGGCGACGTTGACAGCCACCTATGACAACAACCTACGACGCACCTCCATTTCCGGCGCGCTGGATTACGCCGCCGCCGCGTTTGAAGGCAACGGGTTCATCGGGTTGCGTCGCGTCATCGACATCTCCGGTGACGGCCCCAACAATCAGGGACCGCCCGTGCTTGAGGTCCGCGCGCAGGTTTTGGGCAAGGGTATCGTGATCAATGGCCTGCCCCTGATGACGCAGGACGCGTTGAGCGAAATCTGGGGCATTCCAGATCTCGATGTCTATTTCGAACGCTGTGTCATCGGCGGGCCCGGATCCTTTATGATTCCGGTCAAGGGCTGGGCGCAGTTCCCCGCTGCTGTGCGCCGCAAGCTGGTGCTCGAAATTGCCGGTTTGCCCCCTGTGCCCCGAACGGCCCCCGGCCCTAAGGTCATTCGCGTCCAGCAACCCGCGCCCTATGATTGCCTGGTCGGCGAAAAGATGTGGTTACAGAACCGCAGTTTCTTTGACATCCCCTAAGGCACCGGCTTGACCCTGCTACACATCCTGTCAAAACCCTGTCTATGAGCACAGCAACCCTCTCCATAGACTTGGACGCGATAGTGGCGAACTGGCGCGCGATTGACGCGCTGACGCAGGTTGAAACCGGCGCGGTGGTCAAGGCGGATGCCTATGGCCTTGGCGTCGCCAAAGTGGGCCATACGCTGGCGCAGATCGGTGTCCGGCAGTTCTTTGTCGCAATGGCCGAAGAAGGCGTTGCCCTGCGCCGCGCCATTGGTCCGGGCCCGCAGATTTCCGTTTTTTCCGGGCATATGCCCGGCGACGCTGATCTGCTGGCACAGGCTGATCTAACGCCCCTAATTAATTCGGTGGACCAGTTGTTGATCCATGTAGAGAGCCTGCCGGGTCACCGCTTCGGGCTCCAACTGGACAGCGGCATGAACCGTCTTGGGATGGAGCCTGCGGAATGGGCCGCGTTACGCAACATCGCCCTTGCACAGAAGCCGACGTTGATCATGTCGCATCTTGCCTGCGCGGATGAGCCAGACAACCCGATGAACGACGCGCAACTGGCGGTGTTCATTGAAATGACCCAAGGTGTAGACGTGCCCCTGTCGCTCGCGGCGACGGGGGGGATCTTACTTGGGCCGGATTATCATTTTGACCTCACCCGCCCCGGTGTCGGCCTTTATGGTGGTTTGCCCTTTGTGGATGCCAAACCCGTTGTCACTCTGGATGTGCCGGTCATTCAGGTGCGCGATGTGGCTGTGGGCGAAAGTGTCGGCTATGCGAACGCCTTTGTGGCAAAGCGAGATACCCAAGTGGCAACGGTGGCTGCGGGATATGCAGACGGTTTGATCCGGTCGATGGGTGGCGCGGCGACATTTACGCACAACGGCATGAAACTGCCGGTACTGGGACGGGTGTCGATGGACCTGATTACAGTGGACGTCACCGCGCTGGATGACGTGCCGGAACATTTGCAACTGATCGGCACCCATCAGTCGGTTGATACGGTTGCAGGGTTTGCCGGAACCATAGGGTATGAAATTCTGACATCGCTGGGTGCGCGATATGACCGTGTGTATCTGAGCGAGAGCCAATGAAACGGGGCATCCGGCTCGCCAATGCGGCAACGATTCCAGATCTCGCCCCCTGCCATTTTTCCCGGCCGGAGCCGAAGTATTGATCCTGAAGCTCCTTAACCTGTCGCTGCTGATACTCTACCCCATTGCCTGGGCCGCCCCGCTGATGCGTGCGGGATTTCTGCCGCTGTTTTCGCTTAGTGAAATTTCGGTACTGACTGGCCTGCAATCGCTTTGGGCCTCAGATATTTTTCTGGCCCTCGTCGTGACCGCTTTTGCGTTGTTCGCGCCCTACCTCAAAACCATCGGTCTCGCTCTTGTGCACTTCGATCTACTGAGCCCACGGCTTCTGCCTGCCCTTCATATTCTCGGAAAACTGGCAATGGCAGACGTCTTTCTGATCGCGCTTTACATCACCTTAACCAAGGGAATCGGTGTTGGCCGTATCGAAGTTGCATGGGGTCTATACCTTTTTACCGGGTGTATTATCGCGTCGTTGTTTATTGGTTGGCGCACCGAACAATCCGCAGAATCAACCATAGATTGACGCCGGAATAGCGACAATGGCGCGGCAAATTTGCCAATTTCGCCGAAAAAATCCCAGATTAGAGACGATTGTTCACTTTATCGTGGAAAAAATCCGTAATCGGCATAAACTTGCCGATGTAGTAATTCCCCAGGGGGAAGTTTGTGAATACCTTTCGCGCCTTTGCGACAATCTTCCAGTATTTGATGCAGCGGCTGGCATTGGCCACTTTCGCCGTCTCGGCCCTCGCTTTGATTGGCGCGACGTTGATGGCCGCTTTCGGGCAATGGTCGTGGATTTCACTGTCGCTACAATATCAGGGTGCTCCGATTGAGAATGCAGGCATGTATGCACAAATCGGGCTTACGGTTCTGGCAATCGGGCTGTGCTTTTTCCTGCCCTCCAACCGCCGTGTCATGCAGCTTGAGAATTCGCACCGCAAATTCTCCATCGGGATGAATGATGTCGCGCGCGCTTATGCGGCCGTCCATGCAGCGGACCGTCAGCAGACGTTCCACCTCAGTTCACAGTTTGACGAAGTCCGCGAACGTCTGGCCTATTTGCGCGATCATCCTGACCTCAGCACGCTTGAACCATCGCTGTTGGAGGTCGCCGCCCAGATGAGCCATATATCGTCCGAGCTGGCGCAGGTCTATTCCGATGACAAGATCGCCCGCGCCCGCAACTTCCTCAAGCAACGTCAGGAAGAGATCGCATTGTTCAATAGCCGCTTGGATCAAGCCAAGGGTATCTCCACCGAGATGAAACAGTGGCTGCATGAAGTCGAACTCGAAGAAAGCGTTTGTGCCGCACAATTGGCGCGTCTGCGCGACGAGATGCTGGAAATCCTTCCGGAACTGGGCACCCAGCGCACAGTCGGACGCACGGCAGATGATGTGATCGCCGAAAAGGCTGCCTTAGTAGGTGTCGATCCCAAGATGCTCGAAACCCTCGACAATACTGTGATTGAGATGCCGCCTAAAGCGGCGGAGTGACGCTGACTTTTTGAAAAAGCCGGACCGTTTTCTTTGAAAGAAAACGATGGCCCTTTCCCTCGGCACGGTGCTGGTCCAAAACAGCGCCATGGCCAAAGCAACCACAACATTCTCCTGCACTGCCTGCGGTGCGTCTTTTACCAAGTGGTCAGGCCGCTGCGACGGCTGTGGCGACTGGAATACAATTCAGCAGGACAAGGGAATTTCCACAGGACCGCCCAGCAAATCGCTGGGGGGCAAGCGCGGGTCGTCCGTTATTCTGACCGATCTGGGCACTGAAGAAGCACCCCCGCCCCGCAGCCAGTCCGGGATTGCTGAACTGGACCGCGTATTGGGCGGCGGTCTGGTGCCTGCATCGGCGATTCTGGTGGGCGGTGATCCGGGCATCGGAAAGTCGACGCTGCTGTTGCAGGCTGCCGCACATTTCGCCAAAGCGGGCCTCAAGACAATTTACGTGAGCGGCGAAGAAGCCAGCGCGCAGGTCCGGATGCGCGCGCAACGCCTCGGTCTGACGGATGCACCTGTTCAATTGGCCGCAGAAACCAATCTGCGTGATATCCTGACGACGCTGGAGGCCGAAAAGCCGCAGCTTGCCATAATCGATTCGATCCAGACCATGTGGGCCGACAACGTAGAAAGCGCACCCGGTTCTGTCTCGCAGGTGCGTGCTGCCGCGCATGAACTGACCAGCTTTGCCAAGCGCAAGGGCACCTCTGTGATCCTTGTGGGCCATGTCACCAAAGACGGCCAGATTGCCGGCCCCCGCGTGGTCGAACACATGGTTGATACCGTGCTCTATTTCGAAGGCGAGCGCGGGCATCAATTCCGTATTTTGCGGTCTGTCAAAAACCGCTTTGGCCCGGCAGATGAAATCGGCGTTTTTGAAATGACCGGTCGCGGACTGGAAGAAGTCACAAACCCCTCTGCCCTGTTCCTGTCCGAACGTGGCCAGCCCGCCGCCGGATCCGTCGTGTTTGCAGGCATCGAAGGCACCCGTCCCGTGCTGTGCGAACTTCAGGCACTTGTCGCGCCCTCACCCCATTCGCAGGCGCGCCGCACGGTGGTCGGTTGGGACGGCGGGCGGTTGGCGATGATTCTCGCCGTCTTGGAAGCGCGTTGCGGGATTCCCTTTGCGGGCCTTGATGTGTACCTGAACGTCGCAGGCGGTATGAAAATATCGGAACCCGCCGCTGACCTTGCGGTAGCCGCCGCCATATTATCAGCCCGCGAGGATGTGGCATTGCCAGCTGAAACGGTTGTTTTCGGCGAGATTAGCCTGTCAGGTGCGCTGCGCCCCGCCACCCAGACGGAAAACAGGTTGAAAGAAGCGCAAAAACTTGGTTTTACCTCTGCAATCGCGCCCAAGGGCGGAAAATCCGTCGGCAGCGCAGGTATCACGTTGAATACCATGGCTGATCTTACCGGCTTTGTTGGCGAAATATTCGGGGCGGGATAACCCCTGCAAGGAAGGCAAGACGGGCATGGAAGGTTTTACCATTATCGATGGGGTGGTGGCGTTGGTCATCATTGTGTCCGCCTTGCTGGCATATGGCCGCGGCTTGGTCCGCGAAGCGATGGCGATTGTCGGCTGGATTGCCGCCGCGATCCTTGCCTTCCTTTTTGCCCCGCGCGTCGAGCCACTCGTGCGTGAATTGCCGGTTGTGGGGGATTTTCTGGCCGATAGTTGCGAGTTGTCGATCATCGGCGCTTTTGCCCTTGTTATGGCAGGCACGCTGATCATCGTATCGCTGTTCACTCCGCTGTTTTCCTCCCTTGTCCAGCGCTCCATTCTTGGCGGGCTGGATCAGGCGCTTGGGTTTATTTTCGGTGTCGCGCGCGGCGTACTCTTGGTGGCAATTGCCTTTTTTGTCTACTCGACAGTGATCTCAGATCAGGAAATCACGATGGTTGACGACAGCCGCTCGGCCAAGGTCTTTGGCAGGTTTGTCGGCAATATCGAAGAGCGCGATCCCGAACAAGCGATGGGCTGGATCCAGACCCGCTATGAGGAACTGGTCGGTAATTGCGGCGCCTAGGTCCGTAAGTAACTGTCGTGTAGGTTAGCTGCCTGTTAGGATATTTCCCGCAGAGTGCCGGAATGTCATTGCTTCCCCCCTCCTACGGTGGCTTTCGCGCCGATGATCTCGATTTTGTGGCAAGCCCGGTTTTCGTGCTTGAACCTGATGCGCAGGGGTGCCCACGGTATGTTGCTTTCAACGCGACTGCGCGCGCGATATCCAAACGCCCGTTGGCAGATTATCTGGGCCGGACGGCTCTGGAAGTATACCCGGGCGGGCTTGGCCGGACAGCCTTTGAACGCCATAAAGAAGTGGCCCGGACCGGGCAGGCAATCACCTACGAAATTGACCTGCCGATTGGCGGCACAACACGCGCTGTGCGCACCACTTTGATGCCCCAGAAAAGGCCCGATGGCCTGTGCCGCCTGTTTGGTACATCCGCCGACCTCACCGAAGAACGCAAGTCGCTTGTCGCACAGGTGTCGATCAAAACCATCGCAACAGAGATGGAGCAATTTGTGTCAATGGCAGCCCATGACCTGCGTGCGCCGATGCGTAATATCGCGCTGATCGCTGATATGTTACGCGACGGTTTTGTTGATCAGGGTGATGGCAAACTGGAATTGATCGACATGCTTGAGGAAGTCGCTGACAAATCCAAGTCCCTGATTGCAGACGTTTTGTCACATGCAAATGCCATCGACACGACCCAGACCACCAAGGTGTTCAATTTCGCGGCTCTGTGCCGCGACCTGTGCGATGTGCTCGATCCGCATGGTCAACACCATTTCACCTATACCGCTGTCGAGTTGAAAGCCGACCGCACAGCGTTTCAGATCGCGGTACGCAACCTGATCGACAACGCGCTAAAACATGGCAATCGCGACGGGATGCATATTGATATCACAGTGCAACGCGGCAAAAGCGGCATGCTCGATGTTATCCTGACGGATGATGGCAAAGGGTTCAGCGACGCTGCTCTCGCATTCTTGAACGGCGGGGCCTTCCGGGTCGACAGCGGCTATGGTCTTTTGGGGGTACGGCGCATGATTGCGGCGCGGGGGGGCACGATGTCTGCCGGCAATGCCGCCAAGGGCCAGGGTGCCGTGATCCGTTTTTCCATGCCGGGCGCGTGGGTTACGCCGACCCACTCACTGGGCGAAGCATTGCCGTGCTGGTCCCCCGATACGATCCAGCCGAATTCGAAATCTGCCTGATACAGGGCACGCGGCACCACGACTGGACGCATTGGGGGCGGTTTGACACATTATCCACTGGATTGCTGTGCAGCGTGGGGTGACAGTCGTGTCGCTTATCCGTAAAGAAGGGAAATATCCTTTGACCGGATTCGGAGCTGCCCCAACCGTGCCCAAGAACGCGTCCAAGATCATGCCCCCCGCCCATCCATTTGACACCTCGTATTTGCGAGATGCCGATGATGGCGACAAACTAAAAGAAGAATGCGGGATATTCGGCGTTGTCGGCGTCGCGGATGCCGCAAACTTTGTGGCGCTTGGCCTGCACGCGCTGCAACATCGTGGTCAGGAGGCTGGCGGCATTGTCAGCTACGACCCCAATGCCGGATTTCAGTCTGCCCGTCGGTTTGGGTATGTGCGCGACAACTTCACATCCGAAACCGTGATGAAATACCTGCCCGGTGAACTGGCCATCGGCCATGTACGCTATTCCACAGCGGGCGACAAAGGGCAGACCGCAATCCGCGACGTGCAGCCGTTCTTTGGCGAATTTGCCATGGGCGGCGCGGCGATCGCCCACAACGGCAACATCACCAATGCCAATGCCTTGCGCCGCGAACTGATCGAACGCGGCAGCATTTTTCAGTCTTCCTCTGATTCCGAATGTATCATTCATCTGATGGCGCGCTCGATGGGCCGCAACATCCCCGACCGCATGGAAGAAGCCCTGCGCAAGGTCGAAGGCGCGTTTTCCGTCGTCGCGATGACCCGCACCAAGCTGATTGGCGTGCGCGACCCGCTGGGTGTGCGGCCGTTGGTATTGGGCAAAGTCGGTGATGGCTATGCGCTGAGTTCCGAAACCTGCGCTCTGGATATCATCGGTGCAGAGTTTGTGCGCGAAATCAAGCCGGGCGAGATGGTGGTGATCACCGCTGAAGGCGTCCAGAGCCACTTTCCGTTCCGACCGCAACCGTCCAAATTCTGTATCTTCGAACATGTCTATTTCTCGCGCCCCGACAGCATTCTGGGGGGGCGATCAGTTTATGAGACCCGCGAAGCGATTGGGCGTGAGCTCGCTAAAGAAAGCCCCGTGGACGCCGATCTCGTCTGTCCCGTACCCGATTCCGGCACCCCCGCCGCCATCGGCTTCAGTCTGCAAAGTGGTATTCCCTTCGCGATGGGGATCATCCGCAACCAGTATATGGGCCGCACCTTTATTGAGCCCACCGAACAGATCCGAAACATGGGTGTGCGTCTCAAGCTCAACGTCAACCGCGCCCTGATCAAGGGCAAGCGGGTGATATTGGTGGACGATTCTGTGGTGCGCGGGACAACCAGCCGCAAAATCAAGGAAATGATTCTGGATGCTGGCGCAGCCGAAGTGCATTTCCGCATCGCCTCCCCGCCCACCGCGTGGCCCTGTTTTTATGG
>JBARUV010000102.1:0-10379 GCA_049645905.1 Sulfitobacter sp. | reverse complement strand
GTTGCCGGTATTCACCGTCATATCAGCACCATAGCGTGACTGCAGGATACCAAGGTCGAGCGCCGACGGGCCGAGGGCAAAACCGTAGTTCGCGCTGCCGGACGTACCACCCGCCGCATCGCCATTGATGTCGCCCTGATAATTATAGCCCATGATCGTATAGGCACCTTGATTCAGCCCATAGTCGCCATAGTCACCCTGATTGGAGGTCACTCCGTCCATGACGTCGGATGTGCCGCCGCTGTCATGCGCATGTGAAAGGCCGAGTGCATGTCCAAATTCATGCAGCAGCGTGTGATAGGCGCCGTTGCCCGGCCCCCACGCGTTAGCATACCGACCGCCGCTCAAATAACTATTGGGCTGCAGGTTCCACGCGCCGATGCCCGCAGAGTCGCCGAAGCCGGGAGGGTTGAAATAGCCCGAGGAGCTGTCGTTGGCATTATAGGTCAACAGTACCATGTTGGCCGACGCCGCGGTGAACGTGCGGGTTGCTGTCAGGGTGATATCGCCCACCATCTGGGTTAGCGCATCCATGGTGTCGGCGATCTGTTGCGAGGTCCAGCCAAGCGAGGATTTACCGTCATAAACTTGGCCAGCTTCAGCGAAATAGATATTGATCGCGTTGTCGTAAAAGCTTGATCCCCAGTCCAGCGCATCACGCGGGCGGTCGATGGTTTCGTCTTCGACAATCAAAGAGTATGTGCCGGTTGACACATTGTTAAACGCGCCAGACTGAACATAGAAGGTGCCTGACGAAGCGGCGGTAAATTCAAGATATGAGTTTGATCCGTCGCCACCGTTGTCATTAAATGCAATTTGGTTGGTCAGGCCCGCATCCGAATACACCCGCAGGTATGTATTGAGGTTTGAACCCGGTCCGATCCCGGATCCGTTGGCGAACATGGCCACCGAATAGGTGTTGCCCGCAACCACCGAGAGGGAATATTCGTCCAACTCACCTAAGGACCCAATAATGCCATTGGTGAATCCGCCCAGACCGATTGATCCTACGAGCCCGTTGCTCAGACCGCCGTAAGACAGCGAAGCGCCGCCAACCAGTTTGTCAGTCTGCGCGCTACCGTTTTCCAGAACGCCACCGATGATCGATGTCGTTTCGGCCACGCCACCACTTGCCAAATTACTGAGGCGTTCGATTTCTTCCACAAACATGGATGTCGTTGCGGTGACATCCGTCGAAGTGCTGGCAGGGGTGGTAAAAAAGAGGCCATGCGAGGCAAACAGCCCGTCGCTGCGCTGCGAGCCGTAACTGCCAGTGGTGCTAAGGATCGCAGAGCCCGCGACGCTGTCGGTGATCGAGATGGAAGAGGTGGAAACCATGAAATCAAATATTGAACTGTTCTTGCCCGCGTCGAACGCGAACGCATCGCCATCGTGGAATTCCGCACTATCGCTCCTTGCATCCAGAGCTTGCGTCCCGACTTCGCCAAGAGCCGTTCCATCGGCTCCTTCGACAGATTCCGCATGCGCCACAAGCAGGTCCAGAAATGACGTTCCCGCCGGGTTGCTGTTAGACCTAGCAGACGCGTCTGAGGTGATCTGTGACGCTACTTTTTGGGCGAAATCCATAAATGACATGAGGCCATCCTTAATAAATTGGCAGCCATTAAGATCGCTTCGACCTAAACGAAGCGACACGGCCATAAAAACTTTGGTACAAACAAAAGCGTGAAAAAAAGCACCCTTAGGGGGTGCCGAAACAAGAATATCTTAATATGTTAATAGTACTTTAACCGATCAAGCAAGCGGTGCCGGGTCGATTCCATCTGTGGTTGTCTGCCCGGTTTCCGGCTGACCTCAGCTCCAGTCAAAGCGGCTCAATGACATTTGGCCTTTAGCCAATGCGTTTCACGGCTCGACCATCTATTAGCGCATCAAGTCGGCAGAGTTGGAAACCCCGGCTGCGGTTGCTGCAATTGTGAAATGCTCGTTTAACCGACGTTTTTGTTGGCGTATATCCTACCACCCGGCCTTGATCCATGGTGACTGAAGCTCCCGACCGTAACAGATTCACTTGTCCGCTAGATATGGGATTGGGCGTCATTGATGCTAGTTGCGTTCAACACCTGCATCGCCAAAAACCTTGACACCTGAACGCGCCGCCGGTGCGGATATCAAAGCCCGCATTGCTCCAGGAATGCCAACCGCGCTGCACCTGAACCACGCATGTTCCCCCTCATCAAATCTTCGCCGCCCCGCGACGGCATATCAACGACGTAGGACACCGCATTTTGATAGAAATCCATCACGAAATCAGACACATAGAAAGTTCCTGATATTGAGGGACCTTCCATCACGACATCGACGGGTTGGCGATGCGTCCGCCCATCGGAAAGTTCGATCCACATCATCACTCCCTGCAGCCCCTGAAAGGCACGACCGCTCAGCGATTTGTCCAAGATGGTCATCTCCAAATTGCCGTCGCCACGCCTGCAAGACAAAATCAGTTCGTAATTGCCGGAATTGGTGGAAGCCCGCGCGAATCCGTTGGTTTGCTTTTGGACCCAGTCGGCGTGGGAAAACGTCGGGCATAAAATCATCATGACGGTTAAAATACGTTTCATCTCTAACTCCTCCTCAAATTCAGCCAGGGTTCTGGCTAAGGGTTGTGAGTTCAATTCCGATTGTAAATATCATAATGCTGAATACTGGCCCTGATTTAATACTCGATCAAGCCTTTCGGGTTCAGCAGATCATCACAAGCCAATATCGCTCAGATCGATAGCCTCGGAGTGTTCATATTTGATTACACCAGCCTTTCAAATTCTACCGGATCAGACCCCGCGATTTGCTTTGGCTCTTTGTCGTTTACCTGTTGGCGAAACCGCCTGCTGATCGACGCTACTTTGACCTCTCCGAAACCTTTCAGGGTTTCAGTTCTCGTATGGTTGAAATCAAAACTGTCATGCAATTCCTCCAAAAGGCTTTGGCAGACGGTGATCTCCATCGCATTTGACGTGGACTGCAAGCGCGCGGCGAGATTCACAGCGGGACCAAATACGTCGTAAATGTATTTCTGCACGCCGACGACCGATCCTACAACGGGTCCTGACGCGATACCAATCCGCGCCCGCCACTGGTGCTCGTGAGACCTGTTGCGTCTCTCCAGATAGCGGATCATCTTTGCGGCGCATTTCGCAGCAGCGATGGCATGATCCGGAGCCGCATGCGGCAGCCCTGTAACGGCAAGATAACAATCCCCGATCGTCTTGATCCGTTCGCAGCCATACAGCTCTCCGATGCGGTCGAAAGCGGTGAAGATGTCGTTAAGTTCCGCCACGGTCACATTCGGGTCTGCGGACACAGACATCTGCGTGAAACCGACGAAGTCGAGTATCAGAACGCTGACCGGTTCGAAGAGACGGGGTGCCACCGATCCGAAGGACATGTATTCTTCGTAGACCGACCGCGGCATGATATTCAGCAGTAGTTTTTCCACCCGCACCTTTTCGCGCTCCAGATCCCGCGTGTGGCGCTCCACCATCGCGGCATAGCTGTCGATCAGGGCCCCATTTTCATGAAGGCGTGACACGTTCTGGCCTTCTAGAACTAGAATTTCCCTACCGTCGAGTGTCATCCGGCGGGCCTTTATCTGGATGATCTGGCTGCGCCGTTTCACCTTGGTCGAAAGCTGTACAAGTCCACCGTTGATCAGTCCCGCCAAAGCGTCAGGCGTCAGGCCCGGCACGGCATCCGACAATGCGACACCGGCGCCGACAGTTGGGAACCAAGTTGAAATGAGTTCATTGGAGAACAGGACAACGCTGGTCTCTGCCTCCACAAGACAGACGCCTAATGTCAGCGAATTCAACAGGCTTGTGCAATTTGTATCGATCAGCATGTCCAGCCCTCACGAGACAAGAATTCTGCGGCGTGCCTCGATCGCAGAGATCACCGTCTTCTGGTCACCCCGCTCGAACTGCGCATCCGACAGGGTTTCATTCAGCAACTTTACGGCTTCATCGAACTCCGCGTGGCTCAGGTGCATATGCCTGTGCGCGGCGGCGAGCCGTTCATCCGAGAAATTCGCCGGTCCGCCAAGCACCATGGTAAAGAATTTGGTCTGGTGATCGATCAGCCGGACCATGTCGGTATCTTCGAAGAAATGGCCGATGACGTCGCTGTCGAGCACGCGGTCATAGAAATCCATAATCACATGGCGGAGGATCCGGATGCCGCCATATTTGTCAAACAGCGGCAAATTGCGGGTGCGTTGGGTCATAGCATTCATGGTAAATTGCTCCGGTTTACTTTGTTGACGACCGTCTTGACCGTCACATTTCGAGGATCGCGAAAGGCGAGAAACCAGGGACTGCATTCCAGGACCCGCGCGACGAGCGCTTCTATGACCCCATCTGCGGCGGACGATTTTACCTCCAACATGATCCGTGTTTCCAGCGGCGCGGCGCTATTGTCGCCGATTCCGAATAGCGCCAGATCATCCGAGTCCGTTTCGAGACGCAGATCGACACTGCGAATATCAATGCCTTCCCGCGCAGCCGTCATCTTGACGGCAATCGCGACACATCCCGCAAGCCCGGCCTTGGCGAAAAAGCCGGGTCCGGGCCCCCTTGCAGCCCCCCCCATCGCAGGCCCGAGGTCCATGACCGTGCTGAACTTGCCTTGTTCAACGGCGCAAGTCAGACCCTCGCCGACACGGGCCGTCAGCACGTTTGTCGTAAGAGCACTTGCCGGATCGGCGGCAAGACGCGCGATCACCTTGTCTTGAGCAACGCGGATATCTTCGTTGGAGGCATTCGGTGTTTCGGAGGTTGGAGTTTGAATGTTCATTTCCTTGGTCCTTTCCTGTTAGGCCACCATCTGGTGAGAGCGTTGGGCGATCTGGTTCGACAGGGCGATGGCGTCGCCCCCGACACCGTCGATAAGTGCGGATTTTCGTTTACGAAGGAACGGCAGCCCCAAGACATACAGCCCTTCCATAACCCGACCCTCGTCGTGCGAAATGCGACCCTTGCGATCAAAGACCGGGAGCTCCAACCAGCTGAAATCCGGTCGAAATCCGGTTGCCCAGACCACAGTTCGGATTGCGCCTTTCGCCAGGTCGAGGCTCAGAAGAGGCCGGTCGGGCAAACGGGTGGCAGCGATAACCTCTGGTTCAGGCAGGCCCGAGTGTCGGGACTGGTCCGCGAAGTCGTCAAAGCTGCGCAGCAGGCGTCGCATCTTGAGGTCCGACAGTTCGCAGGCATTGGCCAACCCGCCGGAAAACAGCGCCTTGCCGTCCCTGATGGCAGCCAACCTGCCCGCAATTTTGACACCGAGCCCTTGCAAGTGGTTGATATCCAACAGCCGAATGTCACCGTTACCGGAAAGTTGCAGCGACGGCACAGCACGGGCACGAGCAATATCGTCAACGTCCGCAACCCCCTGATCTTGCACCCCGCTGCAGTCCATCCACCATTGGATATCTCGACCACGATAGCTGCGCGGCATCCGGATATGATGCCCGGCGGCCAGCGTCACAGGGTGCCCCGCCTCCGCCAATTCGGCCGCGATCTGCACGCCGCTGGCGGATGCGCCGACAACCAGCACGCCGCCGTTGGGCAATTGCGCAGGTGCGCGGTAGGCAAGCGGATGGATCTGCAGGATGCCGGTGGGCAGTGCCTGAGCCAGTGCAGGAATGGTCGGGATCGCACAAGCGCCGTTCGCCATCACGACATTTCGGCACTGCCAATCGCCGCGATCCGTCGTCACGCGGTAGCCTTGACCCTCACATCTGACGCAAAGCACCGTGGTGCGGCATTCGATCGGCATTGCATTCTTTGCAGCGTAGCACCCGAGATAGGACACCACCTGCGCCATTGACATGAACCCGTCCGGATCATCGCCGCGATAGGAGTAGTCCGGAAGTCGGCTTTGCCAGTTCGGAGTCAGCAGCCGCAGGCTGTCCCAACGTTCAGTTGCCCAGGAATTCGCGATGTCACCGCGTTCGAGAACCACATGGGCGACGCTGCGTTCGCTCAGGCAATGGCTCATTGCGAGACCAGCCTGACCGGCGCCGATGACAAGGGTATCGATATGTCGCATCTGCAGATCCTCGAAGTGTCTTGAAAACTCAAAAAAGGGATCCCGCACCTAGTGAATGCGGGATCGCCGGGGTCAGGCAACGCTGACGGTGACGTTGGTGGGGTTGGTCAGGATATCGAACAGGGCAGAGCGTTTCTGCGACTGCGCAGCCAAAGCACGGACGTCTTCCGCGCTGGCATCTGCATCAATCTCGAACTTCACACGCACATCCGAGAATCCGTTGCGGATGTCCCCGTCCATGCCAAGAATGCCGCGCACGTCCATGTCGCCTTCGACGATGGCCCGCACAGAATGAAGCTGGATCCCGCGGTGCTGGGCGACAGCGGCCACACCGCCGGTTAGGCAGCTTGCAAGCGCGCTCAGTACGATCTCTGTTGGCGTCGTGGCACGATCAGCAGCCGCGAACACTTCCGGATGATCGGATTCGATGGTGAAGGTCTGCTTGCGCGTTTGCTCCTCGCCGAGGCCGAAATAGCCATTGATCGTGTTGCTGCTGTAGGTTCCTTCGATCCAGTCGCAAGTGCTGCGCCAGGTAAAGGACGCGGCCTCGGGCGTATCGGTAAAGGCGCCACGGGCGCCGATAAGTGCTTCGGTGTTTACGCCATTGTTGGCGATGGTTTCTTGTACTTGGGTCATTGGTAGGTCCTTTCAGGTTGGGGTGGTTGATGGTGAATGTGTAGTTGTGGTTTCAGGCGGGATTGCGCGCGGTGATGAGCCACGAGGAGCTGTCCATCCACAGACCGTCCGCTGTTGTCTCGACACCGGCGAACATCTTGGCCAGCGCCGCTTCGATCTCGTCACGCTTTTCTTCGCCAAGCGCGCCGGCTTCGCGGAAGGTCTCTCCGGCGGGACCGAGAGCAAGCTGAAACGCTATCGCTTCAGCGATGTTGCGCCCCACCATCACTTTCGCGTCGATCCGCCTAAAGGCAATATCGGCAAAGCCTGCCGCTTCCATTTTGGCGCGGGTGCTTTTCTCGTCAGCCATAGAGAACGGGCCCGGCCCGCAGGTCTGCGCATCTTCGCCCGGTTTGGGAAGAAACTTCTGCACGATGCGGCTCGCCTCATTGAGCCACGGATTGTCCGAGCGATCACGCCAGACGATATGCGCCATGTTACCGTCGGGTTTCAGCGCGACCCGCATGGCGCGCAAACCTGCCACGGGATTGGCAAAGAACATTGTGCCAAAGCGAGAGAACACAAAATCGTAAGGTCCACCTTCGACGCCGCGCTCGATGTCACCGACAGCGAAACGCACATTCGACGTCCAGTTTTTCTCGGCGTAGTCCCAAGCCTGCGAGATAAACGACTCGCAACAATCCACCCCCAGGACCGAGCCGTCAGGTCCGCCGCGATTGCCCAGAATTACAGCCGTGTCGCCAAACCCGCAGCCGACATCGAGAATTCGGTCACCGGGGGCGATCGCGAGGGTTGGCATGATTGCGGCACTGTGACGGGACAGGCCACCCACCAGAATATGCCGGTACATGGTGAATTTCGGTGCGAGCACCTCATTCCAGAACGACACCAGCGGTGAGGCGTCCGGTGTGACTGCGAAGGTCATCTGCTGATTCATTTTTCATCTCCAAAGGGTTGCAGGCATGGAGATTGAATAGCTTTGCCACTCTGGCGGTGCTTGAGGAAACCCTGAGAATTTCATGGCGAAATCTTGGGTATTTCGTAAACTCTCCTCATGAAATTCGATTTCGAAGACTTTTCCCTTGATCTTGCCCTCGGGCAGCTCTCCCGCGCGGGCGAGGAAATCAAGGTCGAGCCAAGAGTATTTTCATTGCTGTGCCACCTCATCGAAAACAGCGAGAGGCTGGTGACGAAAGACGAACTCATTGAGCAAATCTGGGAGGGGCGCGTCGTGAGTGATGCCGCGCTATCTACCCTGGTCAAGTCCGCGCGCCGGGTGCTGGACGATGACGGGCAAAACCAACGGCTGATCCGCACCCTGCATGGTCGCGGCTTCAGATTCATTGGCAGTCTAAGCCGCCCTCCTCCGGCCCGTGTACTGCAACAGGAGGTTCCGGCCACCGTGCCGGACAACGCAGAGCCATCACCCGAGGGCGGGCGCCCGTCGATTGCCGTTCTGCCCTTCCGGAGGATCGGGCAGACCGAAACGTGGGGCGCTATGGCTGACGCGATTCCCGCCGAGCTGATTTCCTCCTTGTCCCGGCTCAGGTGGCTCCGCGTTGTCGCCCGTGGGTCGACCTTCCGATTTCGTGACCAGACTCCCGATCTGGACGAGATTCGTAACACGCTCGGAGCGGCCTATTGCCTGACAGGTGATGTGGAGATTTTTGGCCCTAACCTGACTATTGCGGTCGTGCTTTCCGACACGCGCGACGGACAGGTCGTCTGGGGCGAGCGAAGTTCCGGCAAGATCGAGGATGTACATCAGATACGCGCCGATATCATCCGCCTTGTTACTTCGGAAATGGAGTTGCACGTCTCGCTGAATGAAGCCGAACGCGCGCGATTGCGGCCCCCTGAAAGTCTCGACGCTTGGGGCCTCTATCACATCGGTCTGCGCCACATGTACCGTTTTAATGCCAAGGACAACGAAATTGCGGCAGCACATTTCGCGAAGGCGACCGAGCTTGATCCGGGATTTGCCCGCGCCTTTGCTGCAAGGTCATTCACCAGTTTTCAATTTGCGTTCGTGAATTATAAGTCGGAACGCGACCTCGAGATCGAGAATGCGCGCCGCTTTGCGGAGCATTGCCTGGAGCTTGATCCCATGGATCCGTTCGGCAATTTCACCTTGGGTCGGTCTCACTGGCTACGCGGGGACCATGATGCGGGCCAAGGCTTGGTTCAGCGCTCGGTCGATCTCAGCCCGAGCTTTTCACATGGTATCTATGCGCGCGCCTTTTCGGAGATGATCGCCGGACGTGGGAAGGATGCCTTGGCTCACGTCGACGAAGCGATCGTGCTCAGCCCGCTGGATCCGTTCCTCTACGCGATGCAATCGGTCAAAGGATTTGCCTCACTTCACGAAGGCGACTTCGCACAGGCGTGTCACTGGATCGACGCCGGATCGCGGCAACCGGGTGCGCATTATCTTGTGACGTTCATAGCCGCGGCAATCAATTATGTTGCTGGAAACATCGAACAGGCCCGGTACTGGGCGAAACGAACCCGCGAGCAGCGCCCCGGCGCCACAATCAGCCAGTTTTTCGCAGCCTATCCCCTACAAAACCAAAATATCCGGCGCGAAGTCCACCAAGCGTTGAAAAAGCTGGGGTTTCCGGAAAGCTGAGGGAATGGTCCCTTCCCGCTTTGCACCAGCCCAAGAATTAATATGGACTCAACTTCGCGCGGTTACGTTCCACGTCTGATGGCACGATCTGCTTTCCCAGCTATGACTGCTTGGACGAAGTCGCCGGTTTAACCTTGAAAACGGCAAGATACAGCGCCGGAACAAAGACCAGAGTAACCGCAGTGCCAATGATGATCCCGCCCATCATGGCATAGGCCATTGGCCCCCAGAAAATCTGGCTCGAAATCGGGATAAGTGCAAGACTCGCTGCTGCCGCAGTGAGCAGGATCGGCCGGGCGCGGCTGTCGCTTGCTTCGAACACAGCATCCCATGCATTCCGGCCTTTTTCGCGCAACACCTCAATTTCATGAACAAGAATGATCGAGTTGCGTATCAGAATACCTATCAGGGCCAGGACACCGAGAATTGCAACAAACCCCAAAGGCGCCCCTGAAAGTAACAACGCCGCCACCACACCAATCAGACCAAGTGGGGCTGCGCACAGCACGACAAACATCAGACGGAAGCTTTGCATCTGGATCATGACCAATGTGACCATAACCAAGAGCATCACAGGGACGACACCCGCAATAGGGCCCTGGCTGCTCGCGCTTTCTTCTACGGTACCGCCGACCTTGACCGTGTATCCGAAAGGCAAAGCCTCGTTAAAAGCGGTGATTTGATCTTCCAGATCTGCAACGATTGTTGCCGGTTGATCTTTGGTCGAAATGCCCGCTTTCACCGTGATCGTTGGAACGCGGTTTCGCTGGTTGATAAGAGGTTGTTCCGTATCATACTCAAACGTAGCAAGGGAACGCAGAGGTATTGTTACACCGGTTGATGTGCTCAATTGTAAACCGGCCAGTGCTTCTACTGACTGGCGTGATGCATCATCGCCGCGCACAAGAATGTCTACGAGGTAAGCGTTATCACGCAACTCAGTTATTTTTGTGCCGTCGTAAATTGCATTTAGGGCGGCGGCAATGTCGCGTTGCGACACATTGAGCTGGCGTGCTTTGTCCTGCAGAATATCGACCCGCACCATGCGGGC
>JBARUV010000101.1:0-14121 GCA_049645905.1 Sulfitobacter sp. | reverse complement strand
ACCGACCGTATCATCTACGACACCAATGATGGCACCTTGTTTTATGACGCCGATGGCACTGGCGAAACCGAAGCGATTCAGTTTGCGCGTCTGAGCACAAATCTGGAACTCTCGGCGGATGACTTTGTTATCATCTAAGTCAATACAGGGCGGGGGCATTTATGTCTCCGCCTTGCTACCGCGTTGAACATTCCTATGCTCAGGCTTCGACGTGATTACAGCAACGAGAAGAGAGACATTGCGTAATGAAACGCCTGACGAACCGCAGAACTGTGTTATTCGCGGGCAGCGTTGCGGCCGTTGCCGCAGCGACCGGGACAAGCGCCGCACAATCGACAGAAATCCGTGGCGCGGTCAAGTTTCAGGGCGGGGAACTTATCCCCGAAGGGCATATAAAGATCTACCTCGAGGACGTTACCGCCGTGGGGGATGCTAAGAAAAGCAACGTTGAAACGCACGTCGAAAGCAACGGAAAATCAAAGAGCATAACATTTAGTTTTCCAGTGCCCGAAAGTTACGTTGCTAAGCCCACACTCGAGGTTGTTGCCTACCTTGAGCGTGCCGATGGCTGGCTGCTTGCGCGGGGCAGTACGCAGTTCGAGGCGGGTTCGCCGGTCAACGTCACACTTAACGCAGCTATGTATTAAACTGGTATTAGGGGCCCTTTCTGCCAGAGCCTCCCGTCTGCAGGTTCTGGTGCAACCAATCGCGGGCAATTGGGGACGATCAAGGTCAGCGCGCGTAACGAGCCACCGTTAAGCCGTCAAAGGAAATTTCCGGTGTCTTGCCCAACACCACATCGGCCACGGCACGCCCCGAACCGCAGGCCATCGTCCAACCCAATGTCCCGTGGCCTGTATTTACGAACAGATTGTCATATTGCGTTGGTCCCAGAATGGGTGTGCCATCGGG
Organism: Sulfitobacter sp.; assembly: GCA_049645905.1. Taxonomy (GTDB): domain Bacteria; phylum Pseudomonadota; class Alphaproteobacteria; order Rhodobacterales; family Rhodobacteraceae; genus Sulfitobacter. The sequence goes on along the minus strand of JBARUV010000101.1, from coordinate 13,209 downwards.
TGTCATTGGCCGCAGACCGGTCCAGCCTTCGGCGCGGCTGATATCACCACCCTTTGGAAACAGGTCGCTGATTACGTGCTTTACTGTGTCGGTTGCATGCGGACCCAAGCGGTTCGAATACCCGGCAATCTCAGCCGTGCCAGCGACACGGATACGATCCCCGAGGCGGGTGATGGCGACCTTATGGGTTTCGTCCATGATCGTGGATTGGGGGGCAAAGGCATCGTCTGTGACCGGCAGCGTGACGGAGTAGCCCTTGACCGGATAGACGGGCAATTTGACACCGATAGGGTTCAGCACGTTTACCGCATAGCTGCCCATGGCGCAGACATAGGCGTCACCCGTGATGCGCCCGGCGATTTCAGTGTTTATGCCCGCGATTTTGCCATCTTCGACGGCAATGGACCGGATTGATTGTCCGTATTGGAATTCGACACCCATTTCGGCGCATTTGTCGGCCAGCGCGATGGTGAACAGCCGGCAATCGCCAGTGCGGTCTGCAGTCAGGCGCAGGCCCCCTACGAATTTGTTGCGTACCTCGGCCAGGGCGGGCTCAACGTCGATACAGGCGTCGCGGCCCAGCACTTCGTAGGGTGAATCGTATTCTGCCAAAATTTCCTGATCGGCTTTTGATCCTTTCATCTGCTTGGCGGTGCGGAAAAGCTGCAACGTGCCCTGCGCGCGACCATCATATTCGATGCCGGTCTCAGCGATCAGGTCCGGCATCACGTCTCGCGAATAGTTTGACACCCGCACCATACGGCCCTTGTTGATACGATAACTTTCTTCGTTACAGTTCTGGACCATCTGCACGCACCACTTCCACATTGGCGGGCTGATCAGCGGCCAGATAAAGAGCGGGCGGCGTTTCATAAACATCCATTTGACGGCCTTGACGGGGATACCGGGGGCCGCCCAGGGGGATGTCATGCCATAGCTCAACTCGCCCGCATTCGCATAACTTGTTTCCAACCCCGGCCCGACCTGACGGTCAACGACGACAACATCTGCACCCTGTTTGGCAAGGTAATACGCGGTGGTAACGCCGATGACGCCCGCGCCCATAACGATAACTTTCAAAGGGGCTGCCTTTCAATTGAGTTCACAGCAGGATGCGCTGTCTGACCAAAGGGCGCAAGACGCGCTGATACGCCAGCGGAGTTTTGTGCGGCATAACCGCTCCCGCCAACGGGCCCGTTGTGTGCTATGCCCGGCAAAGCGCAAAGAGCGCTGTCTTCGAATTGATTGAAAGTTTATCGTAGGCACGTTTTCGAAAAGTCGTGATGGTGTTAGGGCTCAGGTCCATTTCGTAAGCGATTGCCTCCGTTGTCAGCCCATTCAGAATCCATCTGCAAACCTCCTGTTCGCGCTCTGACAGAGTCAGTAAAGGATCTTCGAGTGATTGATCGTCCGAAGAGTGATAGTGCATCAAAGCCAATTGCCCGGCGATCCGCCAGAGCGCCTCTTTGTGCCTCTCGATCCCGCTGCTGTACGGACCGCTTTCTTCGTATCGATAGAAGTTCAAACTAAGCTGGAGATCATGCCGACTCGCCAAGACTGTGATCTTGTCGACCAGACCGGGGGCCTCATAGAAGTCGTGCCAGTACCGGGCACTCATGGCTTTGCGCAAGGCATGCAGTGGTACGATTTCGATCCCGTCCTGCCGAGACAGGCCCTTTATCTTTCGTTGGATCGGATCGCTTTCAAAACCGTGCAGGACATATTTCTCCGCCAACGCACGAGCCTCCCCTTTAGGGCGGTTGTTGTAGGACAGAAAGCAGCGCGGATTTTCGCTGCCGTAGGAAAAAACCATGCATTGGTCAGCCCCCAGCGGTCCTGTTGCAAGGTCGATAAATGGCTGATTGAACTGCGCACTGCCGACCATCCCAAGGCACGCGGACACGCCACCAAGGACTTTTCCCTCGCCGGACGTGTCTATGTATTCGGGGCGGACCATGTTGTGACATGACAGGGCAATCCACGGTAGTTCAAGGGCCTACGTACCGAAATGCCCGCGTAATACTCGCACGTGTTCGGCAGGTGAATTACGCATCGAGCGATGCTGCGGCGCTGTTAATGCAGTTGCGAAATTCATCTATGTCGCCGCTCTTGTGGGCCAATAGCAGGACAAGCTTTGCGAGGAATAGCGCGCTCTGTTCTGTGCCGACCTCGTCAATTTTTCGCGCCAATGCTGCATAGGTTTCTTCCAAATCTGCATGGTTCATGAGGTCGCGCCTTGTTGGAATGTAACTGACCTGTATCCTTGGAGAATGGCCTGGACGGTTGCGGTGTGCCAGCGTCCGGCGATGTGCATGTCCGGGCGGATCAGATAAGCGGAGTCTGTACTTGCTGCGAATTTGTCCAAGACGATTGATGTTCGGGGCACCATGACCACGCTCAACGCTTTTTCCGTGGCACAGGCACTTTCAAGATCTTGCGCCATGGCTGCATTAAAACACAGCACACTGAACCCTTTTCCCAACTGATCCGACAGGAAACCGCTTTCCAGTTTGATGTCCGGCATCAGCGCGCCGACATTGGCACCTCCCTTAAAGGCGGGATCATCAGAGAGCACTGCAGGGCTTCCGCAATAGGTGAACGCGGTCATCTGCCGCGGATTGGCAAGCTCTCCCGCGAAGCTGTGGGTCAGCGCCAGTGACAAAGCGGCGTCGCGCATCAATTTCCAGCCATGGGTATGTGGCGTCATGAAACGCGCACTCTTGGATGCATTGGCAAAGACATCCAAAGTCGCGCCCCGCCGCTCTGGCGAGTAGCTGTCAAGCAATGTGTCGCCGGCCTGACCATTCAGAACCCACCCCAGCTTCCAGCCGATGTTTGCAGCATCGGCCAGGCCGTTGTTCAGGCCACGCACCCCAAAGATCGGAACGATATGGGCGCTGTCGCCCACGAAGAAGATGCACCCGTCGCGGTAGTCGTCCAGCGCCAGCGTATTTGCAGAATAGACGCTCCACCATTCCAATTCCCATGGCCCATCGTAGTTGATGTCTTCCAAAACCGCGCTGACCGTCTCGCGGACCACCTCTTCGCGCAGGGCGTCTTCTGTGCTTTCGTCTTCTTCAAGCTGGTAGTCGATGCGCCAAATGTTGTCTGGCTGCTTGTGGACCAGAACTGTCCCACCGGGACGACTGGTCGGATCAAAGAGCGCACGCCGGATTGTCGGATACTCATGATCCATCTGGATGTCTGCTATCACGTAGCGGCCTTCAAAATTCTCGCCCTTAAGCCGCTGTCCGCGCATTTTTCGGACAGGACTGCGCGCGCCGTCGCATGCCAGAACCCAGTTAACGTCAACGCAATAGATTCCGGCAGGATCGCGGATGGTAAGACACGCGCCATCCATCGTCGTCTCGATGTCCATGACCTCGCTCTGCCAGCGAACCTCGATCAAATCGCTTGCGTCAACAGCCTGCCAGAGAAACTGTTCGATATACTGCTGTTGAAGGTTGTACATCGGACGGAATTTCTCGTCCGTACTATCGGGCATCTGAAATTCCAGAATTTGCTGTCCGCGATAGAATGTCCGACCGGTTGTCCATCCAAGCGACTTTTGCAGGAAAGGAGCGAGCGCGCCGATTTGATCCAGAATGTAGTAGCTCGGCCTGGCGACACAGATCGCGCGGCTGCCGTCATTGAAGGTTGCTTTGTTATCGAACACAATCGAGCGAACGCCTTGCCTGGCCAATGCCAAGGCGGATGTCATACCGATTGGTCCTGCGCCCACAATCGCCACGGGCGCAGCATGGTTCCGGGAATCCCTGTCGGTAGCGTCGGGCGCGTTGAAGTGCGGATAAGTGAAGTAAAGCGATTCAGTTGCACTGCGGCCTGCGGGTCTCATTCCCGTTCCTTTCTGAAGTGTCATTTGAGGGCCAGTTTAGCCGCAACGAACCTTGATTGTTGTCCTCTCTTTAGGGTGACAGAGACGTTGCGTGCGGATGTAAGGGATTTAGCCGAAAAATCGAAGGTGCAGGAAACTGTGTCGGCATGAATCTGGCTTTCCTTATCGCCTTTAAACCTCTTCCAGCCGAAAAGTTAATACATGAACTATAACTCAAAATGCTCAAACGTTCTGGCACCAGCGCTTAGATCAAGACGCGTTCCGGAGAATGGTCACACTGGCTTTGGATGTGGGACATACACGCGGGCGGTTCCTCAGATTTGAATGGTGAGTGCCGTTCCGACCAGCTCGCGTGCAGGCATGTTGATACGCGCACCGATCTTTGCGGCAGAAGGGTTGAGTGCGGAGACCACACCATCGGCCAAAGTCGAACGTGCATCGCCAATCCGTGCAGAAGCAGCGGCAACAGTCACGGCGGCGATACCCCGCATTTCCAGTGCAGGCAGGCGTGACGTTCCGACGCCGCCGCCCGCGTCGTTGAAGAGCGCGAGAAACGCGTCGGCCTTCAGCGCATTGGCGACGTCTCCGCCAAAGATTGCCCCGTGTGAACCCGTGACGATGATTTTTCCGGCATCCTTTGGGTCAACAAGGCCTGCGGAATCGACAAGGACCAGATCGCGCAGCGCACCCTGCGGGTGCAAGTCTTCGCGGGCTTCGCCGATCACCGGGCAGTCGCTACGGGGCAGGGCAGCATTTTCGAGAAGATCAGCCGCATCGCGACAGGTCATCCCACGTGCCACGCCCAGTTTTTGTGCCGAAGTGTTCGCATGTGAAATCCTGCCCTGTGCCAGCATCTGGGCGGCATTGCCGATCTCCGCACTTGCGTGATCAATTGCGGCTGCAGCCATGCCTAAAGGATCGAGCCACACCAAGCCGCCGATGCCTGCCGCGTCCAACCCGACGCCAGCGTTGTTAAAGATGGCAGCACGGCAGCCTGACTTGCGCGCCAGATATGCGGCATAGACTCCGCCGTGCGATCCGGTGACAACAACACGGCCTACCGCAGTCGCGTCCAGTTTCGTAACACTGTCCGCCAGAAGCGGTGCGATCTCAGGCAATGCGATCGCCTTTTTTGACCGTCACAGCACGACTGTCCGCGGCGGGTAGCATTTTGCCCGGATCGCGGGTTACCACCACGTCCAGCACTGTCGGGCGTCCGGTTTCGACCAGCGCGCGTTTCAGCGCATCCGCCAGATCGTCGGGGTTTTCCACCCGCAGGCCCAAGCATCCCATGGCATCCGCGACTCTGGCGTAATTGGTTTCGGCCAGATCGCTGGATTGATAGGCATCTGCCCCGTACATCAGATGTTGCAGCGCCTTGACATAGCCGGACGCGGCGTTGTTCACCACGATGATCGTAGGGGCCAACCCCATACGCCGGGCGGTCTCGATTTCCCCCAGCACCATGTTAAAGCCACCATCGCCAGTCAGCGCCATTACAGGGCGGTCGGGGGCTGCCATGCAGGCACCGATGGCGCCCGGCAGACCATAGCCGATGGAAGCAAATCCGCGATCCGGCACAAAGCCGCGACCGGGGCGTTTGCTATCGTACAGCAGCCCGCCCCAATGGGCGGCAAACCCGCCGTCGGCGATCAGGATGGCCTCAGCGGGAAGATGTTTGTTCAGTTCACCCATCAGGCGCCCCATAGACACAGGGATATCGCTGCTTTCCAGACGTTCGCGCGCCATGTCGCGCCATTTGTCCATTTCGGTGACGACCTTTGCACCCCAAGCCTCGCGGGCCTCGGACACCGGGCTGGCCTTGAGCGCGGCGTGCAGATCGCGCACCCCCTCGCGGGCATCGCCCCACAAAGGCAAGGTCGGGGCGTAGGTGCGGCCGATCTCTTCGGCCACACAGTCCAGATGAATCACGGTCTTGCCCTGCGCGGGTACGGTATATCGTTTGGTTGCAATCTCGCCCAACTTGCAACCGATGACCAGCAGGCAATCGCTTTGGTCGATGAGATCGTTGGCAATACGATCATAGCGCCCGAACAGGCCCGCCGAGAGCGGACTTGTACAGGCAATCGCGCCCTTGCCACCCATCGTGTGGGCCACGGGGATGTGGGCGGCTTCGGCGAATGCGGTCAGGTCACCCGCCGCCTGCGAGATATGGATGCCACCACCAGCAAGGATCAATGGGCGTTCGGCGGCGGCGAGCATCGCGGCCGCCTGCGCAAGCGCATCTGCCTGCGGGCGGCAGCGCAGCGCAGGTGCGGACTGATACCGTCCATCACAGATGAAATCACTGTCTGCAAAGCCGTGGGTGCCGTGACAGACATCCTCGGGAACGATCAGCACAACAGGGCCGGGACGTCCGGTCGTTGCCACCTGAAAGGCGCGTTTCAAAAGCTCGGGGATCCGGTGCACCGCCTCGACCCGGATCACTTCTTTGCAGGCGGGCCGCAGGATTTCGGCCTGATGGGTTTCCTGCGTCATGTTCTTCCACGCGTGATCACGGTGCGTATCGCCGACTATGGCAACAATGGGAGAGCCGGCATTGAGGGCCTCGACCAGACCAGTGACAAGGTTTGTCGCACCCGGCCCTAGTGTTGCATCAACCAGCCCGACGCGACCGGACACTTTGGCATAGGCATCGGCGGCGAAGGTGCCGCAACGTTCGTCGTTGATCAGGTGGTGGTTCAGGTTCAGCCGCCGCGCGGCGTCATAGAAAGGCAGCAGCTGGAACCCGCCCATACCAAAGATCGGTCCTGCCTCATGCGCGAGCAAGGTCCGTGCCAACGCTTCGCCGCCCGTCATTTCATTTGATGTGCTCATAGGTGCCTCATGTGATGCGGTAGCCCAACTGCCGCGGCAGCCACAGGGCGATTTCGGGAAAGATGATGATCAGCGCCAGCGCCACGGCCATGCCAAACAGCAGCCAGCCGACCCAGCGAAAGGTCGATTCCAGCGGCACGCCGGCGATCCGCGCCGTGACCATCAGGTTCACGGCGACCGGCGGGGTGAATTGACCCATGGCAATGTTGATGGCCATGACGACGCCGAACCAGACGTAGGACCATTCGAAGGCATTGATGATCGGGATCAGCAGCGGGAGCGTGATGAGATAGATCGACACACCGTCCAGCACCATGCCTGCCAGCAGCAAAACAACCATTAGGACTCCTAGGATGATCCACTGGTTGTTGCTGACGCCGAGGATCACTTCGGCCGTGGCCGAGAATGCGCCCATAGTTGACCCTGCCCAAGCGAACAAGCCAGCCAGCGAGAGAATGATCATCAGAACACCAGAGATCCGCGCGCTTTCGGCAAGTACGTTGTAGACATCGCGCCATCCCATTGTCCGATAGAGTACTGTGCCCACGAACAGTCCGTAGAACACGGCGACGACGGCGGTTTCAGTCGGCGTGAACAAGCCCGAACGCAGGCCGCCCAGAATGATCACCGGGGCCATCAGCCCTGGCCCCGCGCGGCGCAGGCTGGCCCAGAATGGCGGCCGCTCCGGCTGTTCGTCAGCGCCGAAATCGTGGCGGCGTGACAGGATCAGTGTCGGGACAGCGATTGCGATGCCCAACAGCAAGCCCGGGATCAGACCTGCGGCAAACAGTGCCCGCAGGTCCATGCCGGGAATGATCACGGAATAGACGATCATCGCAATGGACGGCGGGATCAGGATTGCAGTGGAGGCACTGGCGGCAATCACCGACGCGGTGAACGGTTTGGGATACCCCGCCTTGACCATCGAGGGCAGCATCACCGTGGCAACGGCCGCGGCGTCTGCCGGGCCGGACCCTGACATACCACCCATGATCATGCAGACCATCACAGCGACCAGCGCCAGCCCACCCCGACGCGGGCCGATCAGCGCCTGTGCAAACTCCACCAGCCGCGCAGCCACGCCGGAGCGTTCAAAAACCGCACCAGTCAGGATGAACAGGGGAATGGCGATCAGCGGATATTTGGCGATAGCGGCATAGGTGTTCGGACCGATCATCCCCAACGACACGACATCAAGCCCCAGCCAGACGCCGACAGCCCCACCCAATCCAAGGGCGACTGCAATCGGTGTGCCGATAAGCAGCAGGACGACAAAAACCGTTAACAGCATCAAGTTGGCAAAGATCACAGCAGGCTGCCCTGACGCAGGCGGGCCCATGCGCGCCCCAGTACGCGGCCCAGAATGGCGATGCAAAGCACCGGCATCCAGACCGTATAGGCCCATGACGGATTGCCCAGACCGGGCGTCGTTTCCTCCCAATACCATTCGGCATAGGTGACACTGAACCCGTAATAGAGGATCAGGGAAAACATGCAGATGGTGGCCAGAAGGGTAACGACACCGCATGCTTGGCGCCATGTGCGGGGCAGGCGGTTTAAAAAGAACGTGATGCGGATGTGTTCATTCCCGGCAAAAGCGGCGGAGGCACCAACGAACGTCATGAAGACCAGCAGAAAGACCGAATATTCTTCGGTAAAAGCGAAAGAGATGTTTGTGGCATAGCGCGCCACTACATTAGCGAAGGAAATCAGGCAGATCAGGGCCATCGCGGCGGCACCCAGCGCCTCTTCGATACGCACAGGCACCACGGTATGATCGGTGCCGGTATCACTGTCCTGTTCTAGTTCGGGGGCGTTCATGGCCTATCCTTCATGCGCAGCACCGGGCCCCTGATCAGAGGCCCGGCAAAGTGGCGATTAACGATTGGCGATAGATTCTTCGGCCATGTCGACCAGGTCCGCGCCGATCTTGGGCTTCCACGCGTCATAGACGGGTCGGGTCGCATCGACAAAGGCCTGACGTTCTTCTTCGGTCAGACTGATGATCTCGACACCGTGGCTCTCGATCTGTTCGATCAGCGAGGTGTCGCCATCGGTCAGCCCCTTGCGCGCGACGTCAATGCCATGGGCGCCCGCATCAATGGCGGCCTGACGCAGGATTTCCTGATCCTCTGGCGTGAAGCTGTCCCAGACCTGTTGATTGACTGCAAAGATCAGCGGATCGGCGACGTAGTGCCACAGGGTTACGTTCTTTTGCCCTACATCCTGCATGTTGAGCACGGAATAGATCGTCAGCGGGTTTTCCTGACCGTCCACAGCGCCGGTGGTCAGCGCAGGCTGCGCGTCGGCCCAGCTCATCTGAGTGGGGTTGGCCCCCAATGCACTGAACATGTCGCTGAAGATCGGGCTGCCGACTACGCGCAGTTTCAGTCCGGCCATGTCGGCAGGGGTCCGGATCGGCGTTTTGGAGTTTGTGACTTCGCGGAACCCGTTTTCGGCCCATGCCAGCGGCACCGCGCCCTTGGCCTGGATGATCTCGAATATCTTTTCGCCGACGGGCCCCTGAGTCAACGCATCAATAGCGGCGTAATCAGGCATCAGGAACGGCATGGAGAACAGGTTCAGTTCGACGATCTGAGGCGACCAGTTGATGGTTGATCCAACTGCCATGTCGATCACGCCCTGACGCATGGCAGTGAATTCGCGGGTCTGATCGCCCTGTACCAGCTGTACGCCCGGATAAACCTTGAGATTGATGCGCCCCTCGGTGCGTTCTGCCGTCAGTTCCGCCCATTTGTCAGCGGCGATGCCCCACGGGAATGGCGCAGGGACGACTGTCGAAACCCGGTATTCTTCCTTGTAGTCCTGCGCAATTGCTGCACCTGAACCGAGAATGGCCAGTGCGGCCCCCGCGGCGATCATAGTTCTGATAAAGTACATGTTCTTCCTCCCTGGTTTAGTTTTGACGGATTTTGCCGCCGGTTCAGGCCACTGTGCGTGGCGTCACGAGTTGTTGTACTGCGTCGATGATGGCTTTGTCGCTGACACGCGCGCAATCCTCCAGCGCGGGAGCATAGGCGATAGGGATGCGCGGCGCGCCCAGACGACGCACAGGTGCTTTGAGGTCGAAATGCAGCGCCTCGGCGACGCTGGCAGCGATTTCCGCGCCAAAGCCCGCAACTGCGACCGCCTCGTGGACGACCAGCAAGCGGCCCGTCCGGCGCACAGAGGCAAAGACCGCGTCCCGGTCCCACGGCCACAGCGTGCGCAGGTCGATCACCTCAACGTGGATGCCTTGGTCGGCGAGTGCGTCGGCTGCGCGCAGGCAGCTGTGGCGCATTGCGGACCATGTGACGATCGTGACGGCGTCACCTGCGCGTGCGATTTCAGCCTCGCCCAATGTTACCAGATGCTCACCCTCGGGCAGGTCGCCTTCCAGTGCCCAGAGGTTCTTGTGTTCCATGTAGACCACCGGATCGTCGCAGCGGATCGCTGACTTCAGCAAGCCTAGGTTGTCTGCCGGCGTGGACGGGGCCACGACCACCAACCCCGGTATATGGGCGTACCACGCTTCCAGCGATTGCGAGTGTTGCGCAGCTGAGGACCGCCAGATCCCGATGGGCTCACGCACCACCATGGGCACGCGCATCTGCCCGCCGAACATAAACCGTGCTTTGGCGGCCTGATTGACGAGTTCATCCACCGCACAAAGCGCGAAGTCGGAAAACCGCATCTCCACGATGGGTCGCGTTCCGGTCATAGCCGCACCCACGGCTGCACCCATAATGCAGGCCTCCGAAATCGGGGCGTCCGAAATGCGGTTTGCGCCGAATATGTCCTGCAAGCCGCCATATTGACCAAAGACACCGCCGCGCCCCAGATCCTCGCCAACGGCCCAGACCTTTTCGTCGCGCTGCATTTCCTCGATCACAGCGCGTCGGCCCGCGTTCAGATAGGTGTCTTTTGTCATCAGAATGCCCTTGATCGCGGGTCGCCGATATCTTGCACATCGGCATAGGCGAGCGCCGGATCAGGCCAGTCGGACGCCCGCGCCTGTGCGGCGATATCGGTCATTTCCTCTGCAGCCTGTGCATGGAGCGACGCCAGATCAGCCTCGGCAACGCCTGCCATCTTGAGCGCCGATTCGAGCCGCGCAATGGGGCAGTTGGCGCGCTGTGCCTCGACCTCTGCTGCGGGGCGGTACGTTGCGGGATCGACCGCCGTGTGCCCGGTCATCCGGTAGGTGCGCGCGTGCAGCAACATTGGTCCGTTACCTGCGCGGATGTCCCTGATCGCGGCCTGCGCGACCGTGTCCACTTCCAGCAGATCGTTGCCATCAACCTCGATCGCCGGGATGCCGATGCTTTCGGCGCGCGCACCAGCCCCGGCACCGCCCGTCATCTCAGCGGTGCGTGTGGTGGCGGAAAACCGGTTATCCTCGCAGACAAACAGGACCGGCAAGTCAAATACCCGCGCCCAGTTCAAGCCTTCAAGGAAAGGACCCCGGTTGATCGCTCCGTCGCCAAAAATGCAGGTCACGATCTGGCGCGAACCCTGTAGTTTCAAACCATGCGCCGCGCCCGTGGCGATGGGGATATTCGCCCCCACCACGCCGTTCGCGCCCAACATGCCGACACCGAAATCCGCGATATGCATCGACCCGCCCTTGCCACCGCAGGTCCCACCCGCGCGCCCGAAAAGTTCGCGCATCATCGGCAGCGGCTCAGCGCCCTTGGCCAGTGTGTGACCATGGCCGCGATGCGTGGATAGCATCAAGTCGGCGCGTTCCAGATTGGCGCACACGCCTGCTGCAACAGCCTCCTGCCCGATTGAAGGGTGTATCGCGCCCAAGACCAGATTGTCTTTTTGGGCTACAATTGCGGCCTGTTCAAAGGCGCGGATGCGGTGCATCAGGCGCAGCATGCCGGTGAGCCTTTTCCGGTCGATATTCGGTGTGGTCGTCATTGCAATGCGCGCTCCCCGGCCCGGTTTCGTTCATCCAGCAACCTGCCCAGCACCGCCGCCTCGCGTTTGAGCAAAGCGACGATCATTTCCCGGCGTTCCGGCGTCATGCGTTCGTGAATTGCCGCAATGGAGAGGGCAGCGGCCACGCGCCCGCCCGCGTCCGTTACCGGAACGCCAAGTGCATTCATTGCAGTCACGATACGGCCGTCATTCCACGTATAGCCGCGCTGGCGTGCAGTCGTGATCATGTCACGTAGGTCGACGTCACCAAAACGCTGGAAATTCTGTCTTTCGGTTCCATTTGCGCTCAGGATCGAGTCAATCTCGGCATTGTCCTCAAACGCGAGCAGGGCCAGCGAGCCTGCACCAACGCCCAACGGACGGCAGTCCCCGACTGACAAAGTGAGGGTCCGTATAGGATAGGACCCGGTGCGCCGGTCAACGCAATGGGCCATTGCCCCGTCACGGACCGACAAAAACACCGTATCCCCGGTTTCTGCCGCCAACCTGTCCAGCCCGGCGCGGGCAAGGTCTATGATATGGAAACGTCGTGCGGACTGGCCCAGCAGAAACAAGTTATAGCCCAGACGGTAAAGCTTGGCCTTGTCATCAAATTCAACATAGCCGACTTCCGTGAGGGCCTTGAGCAAGCGCAGGACTGTCGTCTTGCCCAGACCAGTCGCCTCGGCCACACGGGCCAGTCGCGTGCCTTCGCTGTCGCCATCGGCCAGCGCGCGCAACATCTGGGATGTCCGCCCGATAGTCTGAACCGATACAACCTGCTGTTGCCCCATGCGCCCCAACACTCCCCCCGCGACTCGTATGGTCCGCTGAATGAAACATGGGATGATCAAAAATGGAACAAAAATTTTCGGAAGCGTCTGAAGTTGTTGAGGGGCCACGGCAGTTTTTCTATTGGATAGGACAGGATGATCAGCCGGTGCCTGACTCTCCGGGCAATACAGGTCGGAAAGGATGCCGCGGAGCGGCGGGGTTCTGCGAAAAGAATTTTAAGCCGCATGCAAATTCCCAACACATCCAAAGGATGGGGTCAGCAAGCGCGCTCGGCTTCTGGAACGGTAAAGCCAGCCCGGTAACCACACAACAGGACGCTCGACCGCGCTCTATACTGTCGCCAACGCTGCCGACGCCTTCGGGGCCCGATGCGGGAATTTGTTGATAAAATGAAGGCGCGCGAAGGCAGCGATGGCATTCTATCCCTGTCAACTGCGTATGGATTCCCGTGGGGCGATCATCCTCATGTCGGCACCCGTGCTCTGGCGATCTGCGATGGCAATTCCAATAAGGCCGCCTCTATTGCACAGCAGTTGGGCATGGTTGGCCGAAGGATGCCATGTCAACGTTGTCGGTTCGTCTATTCCCAGCATGCGCGAGGTAGACGATGATCTTGTCCTTGCGACCTCAATCTGGGTCGGCTACCTGCCATCCGCCCTTGCGCAGGCCGGTGAAATAGTCAGCCTTATAGTTGCCGGACGATTGAAGAGCGACACGCTGAAGGCTGAGATCGGACAGTTGCTCAACGGGGATATTGCCGGACGTACGTCAGGTCGCGAACAGACAGTCTGCAG
>JBARUV010000100.1:0-10906 GCA_049645905.1 Sulfitobacter sp. | reverse complement strand
CTTGGAACCGCCCGTTTTAACGGAGAAAAAACGCTCGCCTTGCAGGTTGTGAAACGCAAGGGCTTCAATCTGATCGACACGGCCACTCAAGTGAGCGAAATCGTGGCGGAACGCTCCGCTGCATGGCCCGAAGGGTTGCGTGCGGCGGTAACGGTGGGCACTTCGAATGATCAGAGCCGCATCGTGAACTCGATGGTGCAGCAATTGCTGGGCAGCGTGTTTACCGCCGTGGCACTGGTGATGATCGTGGTTCTGGCCGCCCTTGGTATCCGCGCCGCCCTGCTGGTGGGGTTTGCGATCCCGACCTCGTTCATGTTGTGCTTTGCCTTCCTCGCGCTCATGGGCATCTCGATCTCCAACATCGTGATGTTCGGGCTGATTTTGGCCGTGGGCATGCTGGTGGACAGCGCCATCGTCGTGGTCGAATACGCCGATGCGCGCCAGCAAGAGGGCGTTGGCCCGATGCATGCCTATACCGAAGCTGCAAAGCGCATGTTCTGGCCCATCATTTCTTCCACCGCGACAACGCTCTGCGCATTCTTGCCGATGCTGTTCTGGCCCGGTGTGCCGGGGCAATTCATGGGCATGTTGCCGGTCACGCTGATCTTTGTGCTGTCGGCCTCACTGGTTGTGGCGCTGGTTTATCTGCCCGTCATGGGCGGCGTGACGGGACGGCTGGAAAAGTGGGTAGCGGCCCAAATGAATGTTGTCGCAAATCTGCCGATCTATCTGCACGGACTGCTGTTTGTCGGTGCGGCGGTTCTGCTTTTTCCGGCACTGGCAATCATGGCCCCGCCTGCGGCAAATGAATCCGGACATCTGTTTCGATGGATTGGCACGCAGTTCGCGACCATGGACGGCACAAATATGTTCTCGGTGATTCAAACATTTGCCGTGGTTTTCGCCTTTGTTGTACTTGGCGCTGCGCTGATTTCACTCGCAATCGCCGGTATTCTTTTGCTGCTGATCTGCTTGTTTGCGCTGCTGACACGGCTGGGCAAAATCGGTCGCTGGATCGCCGGACGCATGTTCCGCCGCGAACCGGACCGCATCCATGCAGGCTATCAACGCAATGGGTTTGGTCGTGTAATCGCCATTATCGCCGGCAATCCGGTGATGCCGTTGGTGATGGCCGGGCTTGTATTTACCTTTGTGGGTTCGGTGTTGATCTACTTCACCAACAACTCAAAGGGCGTTGAATTCTTTGTAGAATCCGAACCCGAGCAAGCCATCGTTTATGTGCTCGCCCGCGGCAACCTTAGCCTTCAGGAGAAGGACGCATTGCTGCAAAAAGCGGAACAGGTTGTATTGGCCCATCCCGGCGTGCAGACCGCATTTGCCTTTGCCGGAGAAGGCGGCCTGGACAGCAACACAGGCGGCGCCGTGGCACCCAAGGACAGCATTGGTCAGGTGCAACTTGAAACAATCCCGTGGGAGGACCGCCCAAGCAAGAACACCCCGCTGTTTACCATTCCGTTCGTCGGGTACGACGTCATGCGCGCGACTCAGGATCCGGCGTTTGACGGCGATGTGATTATTGCCGAACTCACCGAACAATTGCAGGACATCCCCGGCATCCGGGTTGAAATTCTGGCACAGGCGCGCGGACCTGCCTCTGCCAAACCCGTACATCTGCGCCTGAAATCCGACAGCTTCACCGATCTGGTAGCGGCCACCGCACAGGTCCGCGAACAATTTGAACGCACGCCCGGGCTGACCCTGATCGAAGATACCCGCCCCCTGCCCGGTATCGACTGGCAAATCGACGTGGACGTGGAAAAAGCGGGCCGCTACGGTGCTGACGTGTTGACCGTGGGTGCAATGGTGCAACTGGTAACGCGCGGTTTGCTGCTTGATACCATGCGCGTCGAAAGTTCGGATGAAGAGATCGAAATCCGCGTGCGCCTGCCCGAAAAGGACCGTGTGTTATCTACGCTGGACACCCTCAAGGTGCGCACAGCGGACGGTTTGATCCCGCTGAGCAACTTCATCAGCCGCACCCCCGTGCCAAAATTGGCCGAGATCAACCGCGTCGACCAAAAACGCTATCTCGACATCAAGGCAGGGGTGGCCACCGGCCTGATGAAACTGGTGCGCATCAGCCACGAAGACGGAGTCGAAGTGGAGACCACCCTTGCCAGCCTGCGTCCTGCGGGCAATGACGCGGATATCACTTCCGTTGATGGAACCGGCTACAGGATCACCGACCGGACAGAGTCAGCCGCAGATACCGATCTTCAGGGCGCGTTGGATCGCGGCGAAGTGCGTCTGGTACCGATTACCGCCAACGAACGTATCGCCGAGATCGACAAATGGCTTGAAACGACCCCTCTCGAACTGGGCGTGACCACCGAATGGACCGGCGATCAGGAGGATCAGGAGGAAAGCCAGGCTTTCCTTTCGTCGGCATTTACAGCGGCTCTCGGGTTGATCTTCATCATCCTGCTGGCCCAGTTCAACAGCTTTTACAACGCCGCGCTGGTGCTTCTGGCGGTGGTTCTGTCCACCACCGGTGTCCTGATCGGGATGCTGGTCATGGATCAGACTTTTTCGATCATCATGACCGGTACGGGGATTGTCGCCCTTGCCGGCATTGTGGTGAACAACAACATCATCCTGATTGATACTTTTCAGGAATATGAACGCTACATGCCGCGGATCGAAGCGATCATCCGCACCGCTCAGGCGCGCATACGGCCCGTGTTGCTGACAACCACCACCACTATGGCCGGTCTTGCGCCGATGATGTTCGGCCTGTCGCTGAACTTTGCCGACGGGGGATACACCATCGACAGCCCGACGGCGCTGTGGTGGAAACAGCTGGCCACTGCGGTGGTGTTCGGGCTTGGCATTGCGACAGTACTGACGCTGATCGTGACGCCCTCGATGCTGGCGATCCGGGTCTGGGCGACAACCTATGTGCGCTGGGTTGCGCGCCTGCTGGCACGGATGTCGATGGGCCGCGCAAGCAAGGCGGCACGCGACTGGGCCCTGCAGCGTGACGCACGGCGCAGCCAGACGCAGGAAATCATCTGGGATGAGGAAATGGCGGGCCCTGCCCCGGTTGCGTTGAAACCGGCGGAATAAGACCGATCAAGCGGTCGTGATGGGGCTGTTATGGCCTGCTCTGCTGTACGTGGTACCTTTGAGTTAGATAATCAAAGGAGTAAGCCGATGATCCGTCAAATCCTTCTTGCAACGACCATGAGCGCGGCCATGGCCCTGCCGGCCTTCGCGTTTGATATGATCGACAAGGTCAGCCCGTATTCTGTCACCGTTACGATGGATCGTCTGTCTGCAGCTGTCGAAGGGGCCGGTGCCACTATTTTTGCCCGCATTGATCATGCGGCCGGGGCAGCAAATGTCGATATGGATCTGCGCCCCACCGAAGTGCTGATCTTCGGAAACCCGAAACTGGGCACGCCCGCGATGCTGGACGGGCAGACGGCGGGCCTAGACCTGCCCCTGCGCGTTCTGGCCTATGCGGACGGTGAAGGGCTTGTGCATCTGACCTATCATGATCCGGCTGCATTGGCGGCAGCGCATGGTTTACCGGAGGATGCCAAATATATCGAGATGATGTCCGGCGCCTTGGGCAAGCTTACGGACAAAGCTGTCGCTGAGGAGTAAGTTGGATTAAGCGTCTAGCCCTTCTTTGCTATACGCAAAGCCACGAACCTTGAAAGCCTTCGCACTTATGTCAGGTAGAGCGCCATAAGCGCGAGGGCCGCAGGTATTGCCTGTACATAAAAGATACGGCGCGACACTGTCGCCGTGCCGTAAATCCCTGCGATCCCGACACAAAGCAAGAAGAACGTCGCGATACAAGGCGCCCAATCCGGATCGTCGATCAGCAAAGACCAGATCAGTCCGGCGGCAAGAAATCCGTTATATAGCCCCTGATTTGCTGCCATCGCTTTGGTCGGGGCAAACAGGTCCGGGGGAAGGCTGACAAAAACCTTTGGTCCGCGACTTTCCCACGCGAACATTTCAAACCATGCAATGTAGATGTGCAAAAAGGCGATAAGGCCGACGAGGATCACAGCAAGGATGGACATGGGCGTTCTCCGGTTTGGATGAGCCAAGTATGGAGGGAGCTTGCAAGGACGTCTATTTTGCCACTTCTTTCGACGAGAAGTGATGCGGCTAGTACAAGCGCTCTATCTCATCGTTTGAATGGTCGGTTTGCACGTCGTCCAGCGTTTGGGGCCGATCAACCACTTCGATGACCCATTCTGCCAGTGTCGGCGCAGACTTTCTTTCAGGCCAGTGATCCGGTTGCCACAGGCGGGAGCGGATGAAAGCCTTTGAGCAATGCATAAAGACCTCTTGCACGTCAACGACAAGCGCCAGCAAAGGTTCGCGTCCCTTTATCGCATGTCTTTTACTGATGTCGGGGTCCTTTACGACACGTGCCGTTCCCGCAACCCGCAGCGTGTCGCCATGCCCCGGGACAACAAACAGAATTGCGATGTTCGGGTCTTCGATGATGTTCCGGAAACCGTCCACACGATGGTTCCCCAATCTGTCCGGGATGATAAGCGTCTTGTCGTCATACACCTCGACAAAGCCTGCGGGGTCCCCTTTGGGCGAAACGTCAATTAATCCTCCTGACGATTTTGTCGCGATCACGACAAAGGGCGACGCCGCGATGAATTTTTTTGCAACCGGAGAGAGCCTGTCCGCGACCTTCAAAAAAGTGTTTGTAAACCCTTCAGTGGGCAACAACTCTCGTAGGCGGGTCAGGCTTGTAATCTCTTCCTTCACGTCGAGCATTGGTCGCTCCCCAGACTATCCCGGCTTAAGGGCTCACGTATCCAGGATCATGTTAGCAGCGATTTACGATTCGTTCAGTATGTTTGGTCTGGCATCTGATGTCGTTGCGCTCCGGGCTCAAACCACGCTTCTGCACCAGTCACACATCTTCCTCTGTCTGCTGGCGATACCAAAGCTGCGCATAGCGCCCTTCGCTTGCGAGAAGTGCATCGTGGGTGCCCTGTTCGACGACCTCGCCTTTTTCCAACACAATGATCTTATCCGCGTCAGAAATGGTGGAGAGGCGATGGGCAATGGTCAGCACAGTGCGGCCCTGCCCCGCCCTGTTCAGTGCATCCTGAATGTCATGCTCGGTCTCTGAGTCCAGCGCCGAGGTGGCCTCGTCCAGAAGCAGGATCGGCGGATCCTTGAGCAAGGTCCGTGCGATGCCGACGCGCTGTTTCTCACCGCCGGACAGTTTCAGACCGCGTTCGCCCACGGTCGTCTCGTAACCATCCGGCAGGCTCAGGATAAAGTCGTGGATTTGCGCATCCCGCGCGGCAGCTTCGATCTGGTCCTGAGTGGCTCCGTCACGGCCGTAAGCGATGTTATAGCGGATGGTGTCGTTAAACAGCACCGTGTCCTGCGGCACCACGCCAATCGCGTGATGCAAGCTATCCTGCGTGATGTCGCGGACATCCTGTCCGTCGATTTTCAAGGCGCCCTGCTGCACATCGTAGAACCGGAACAACAGCCGCCCAATGGTGGACTTGCCCGACCCGGTAGAGCCGACAATGGCAACAGTCTGACCCGGCTCCGCCTCAAGCGAGACATTTTTGAGGATCACCCGTTCAGGATCATAGCCAAACGTCACATTCTCGAGCGTGACCCGTCCGCCCTTCACCCCAAGTGCGGCGGCGTCAGGTTTGTCCGCAATCTCGGCAGGTTGTTCAAGCAGACCGAACATCTGGCCCATATCCACCAGCGCCTGACGGATTTCACGATACACTGTGCCAAGAAAGTTCAGCGGCACAGTAATCTGGATCATATAGGCGTTTACCATCACGAAATCGCCGACCGTCAACGCACCGCTTTGCACACCGTAAGCAGCCATAACCATGACACCCACAAGGCCCGCGGTAATGATCGTCGCCTGACCAAAGTTAAGGAAAGCGAGCGAATAGTTGGTCTTGATCGCCGCCTCCTCATAGCCTGCCATGGCAGCGTCATACCGCGCAGCCTCGCGGCCTTCAGCGCCGAAATATTTGACAGTTTCATAGTTCAACAGGCTGTCGATGGCTTTTTGATTTGCGTCCGTGTCCTGATCGTTCATCTGGCGGCGTAATTTGACGCGCCATTCCGTGATGGCAAAGGTAAACCAGACATACAGCGCGATGGTGACGGTCACGACAGCCAGATACCAGATGTCAAAAACCACGGCCAGAACCACGCCGATCATCAACAGCTCCAGGATCAGCGGCCCGATGGAAAACAACAGAAATCTCAGGAGAAAATCGACGCCTTTCACGCCGCGTTCGATTATGCGGCTCAGCCCGCCGGTCTTGCGGGTGATGTGATAGCGCATGGACAGGCGGTGGATATGTTCAAAGGTTTCAAGGGCAAGCATCCGTAGCGCGCGTTGGCCGACCCGTGCAAAGATCGCATCACGCAATTGCTGGAAACCCACGCCCATCAAGCGTGCAACACCGTAAGCCACCGTCAGGCCAATCGCCCCAAGCGCGAGCATCGGCACGCCTTCACCTGCCAGTGCGTCAACAGCACCCTTGTAGAAAAACGGTGTGGCCACGGTAATCAACTTGGAGGCCAGAAGCGCAATCATCGCCCAGACCACGCGTTTGCGCACCCACGGCATGTCCGCAGGCCACAAATAGGGCGCAACCTTGCGCAGAACGACAAGGGCCGACTGGCGCTCTGCCTGATCGGCAAGCTCGGCCTCGGTCAATGTCTTGGTCTTGTCGTTTTCTAGTGACGGGTCGGCGCGGGCAATATCAGCAGGCATGTAGGTTCCACTCTGGTTGACGCACTACATAAGTCGCCTGCCCACCAGTTGCCACTGCCAACCGGAATTTTGAAAATTCAACTGCGGTAGGGTTCAATCCCCGGGCAAGTCAAACACCTGACCGGGATAAATCAGATCAGGGTCCCGAATGTCACTCTGGTTGGCTTTGAACACGTTTACGTATAGAAATCCGCTGCCGTAACGCGCCTCCGCGATGGCCCAGAGAGTGGCACCCTTTTGCACGGTGATTTTCTTGAGCGGGCCATCCTGACCTGCTGCAGCCGCGGCAAGCACCGCTGGAGATTCACGCTTGAACGGGGTTTCCACGCGGCTGGTCACAGTTCCGTCACCGGCCACCTCATCCACACGCAGGGTATAAATTCCTTCGTCCACATCCGGCAGGTCGCCACGCCAGCGGCCCTGATCATCCACCGAAAGGCTGACCACTGCATCATTGTCGAGATATACACGTACCGTGCGCGTGTTGGCCTGCGCACGGCCGGACAGCTGCACTTCGCCCTGATCGGAATAGCTGATCGTATCAAGGGCTACATTTTCCATTACCTCTGGCGGTACGACGTTGAGCAGTTCCACGCCCTCATCGGTAGAGCGCAACACGGCAACTTCCTGCGGGGCGGGCTGCGGTTCTTGGGGGGACTGGTTTTGCGCACCTTGGGGGACGGTGCTGTTTATGGCGGTTTGAGTTTCCGTATCAGTAGCGGGGGCCTGCGGTTGCACAGCGTCAATTTCTGCGGGTTCCGGAATTTGCGCGCTGGCTGTTTCCGGGCTGCTATCCACGGTTGGTTCAGGTACTGGGTTCGCCCTTGTTTCAGGTGCTGCCTCAACCGGCGTGGCCCCGGCATCAGCAACTTCAGCCGCAGGAGCAGGTTCTTCTGGCGCGGCGTCTCCCTCCATCACTGGAATAGTGACCTGCTCCGCCTCTTCTACAGCGACTTCTTCTTCAGCGACCTTCGTTGGAGCAGCCTCTGCAGCAACATCGGCCTCAGCAACTGCCACCGGTGCGTCCAAAGGCGCGAGGATGATCTGGTCATCGGATGCAACCCCGTCGAGCATCAGTGACAACACATGGCCCTGCCCGTCCGCACTGATGATGGCGAGGGCTGCAAACTTGCCGTTGGTGTCCGCCGTGGCGCTGCTGATCATGTCCCCGTCAAGCAGGATAGTGAGGGTCGCACCGGGTGCTGCGCGTCCGGCGATGACGGTCATGCCGTCCGTTTCACGGCGCACTTCGTCAAAGGACGGCGCTATCGTGGTCGCTGCTTCTGCCTGTTGAGGCTCTTGGGCCGGTTCCTTCTCCGGCGCCTCGGCCAATGGCGCTGGTACAACTTCATCGACCCCAACAGATTGCGGATTTTCCTGTGTCGCAGGCACAGGTGATGTTTGTGCAGAGGCTATTTCAGGTGCTATCTCAGCGCGCTTTGGCGCGGCATCCTGCGGTACTGCGGCAAGCTCCAGTGGTACGTCAGGCCCTGCTGTTTCACGGACAAATTGATACCACACAGCGACGCCGACGATGAACGCACCGGCCACCGTAATACCTGCTCCGCCTGAGAATCTACTCATGCCGCCATCCCCCTAGTTGAGCATGTTTAGCAAGCAGGCTACGACGGGTCAAAACACGAACGTCCTATTCGTGGTTTTCATCAATAAAAGGGGCACCCTATGCCAACTAAATCTGTTTGCGTTTATTGCGGATCCCGTCCCGGGGATGACCCTGCCTTTACATCAGATGCCGAGACGCTGGGCCGCGGACTGGCGCAATACGGCTGGCGGCTGGTCTACGGCGCGGGTGACGTTGGCCTGATGGGCAGCGTCGCACGGGCGGCCCAACAGGCAGGCGCCGAAACCTTTGGCGTGATCCCCAAACACCTCGTGGCCTGGGAGGTCGGCAAGACCGATCTGACGACCTATGTCGTTACTGAAACGATGCATGAACGTAAAAAAGTGATGTTCATGAACTGCGATGCGGTGGTTGTTTTGCCCGGTGGTGCGGGGTCACTTGATGAACTATTCGAGGTGTTGACGTGGCGCCAGCTCGGTCTGCATGGAAAACCTGTTTTTATTGTAAATACAAATGGCTACTGGGATCTTCTTATGCAGTTGTTGAACCATGTTGTGGATCGTGGTTTCGCGGAGGATACGCTGCTGGATTACCTTGAATTTGTGCCGGATGCCGCCGCCGCCCTGACTGCTTTGGAGCGCCGCCTTTCCTGACGCGCGTCGCTGTAGAGATGAAGCGCAAGTCCGCCCCAGATCAGCGCAAACGCTGTAACGCGCCAGCGTGCAAACGGCTCTAAAAACAGCACCACAGCGCAGAAAAATTGCAGTGCCGCGTTCACAGATGCCACCGACCCCGTACTGGTTAGCATCAGACGGGGCGCCGCGTAGCTGAACAGGTCATCGACACTGCGGACAGCGGTCCGGCAAAGATCAGCACCCCGGTATCATGCGTCCAGCCGCCAATGTGCCCACCCCCGTTGTGGCCCGCATGCCACAAAAGCAGAAATCGGCGGGCAGTATTACCAGCAAACACAAGGCCCGGTGACGAATTATTTCTGACGGGGGGATGGTAGCTATCGCTGTGAACCCAATCGACGAGAGTCAAAATGGTAAAAAACGCCCCACAAGCGGTGTTCGCTTGTGGGGCGTTCCCGATGCTGTCCAAGGAAATTCACAGCGGCTTGCTACTTTCCCCGGTTTGCCCCCGCTTGGCGCAGGGCAATAACGCTATTACATCCGGCTTGCGACGTTTTCCCAGTTCACAAGATTGTCGAGGAAGTTAGTCAGATAGTCTGGCCGCGCATTGCGGAAATCGATGTAGTAGGAATGTTCCCATACATCACAGCCCAACAGCGCCGTTTGACCAAAGCACACAGGGTTTACACCGTTTTCGGTTTTGGTCACTTTCAGGCCACCGTCCGTGTCCTTGACCAGCCATGCCCAGCCTGAACCGAACTGGCCTGCGCCTGCGGCTTTGAATTCGTCTTTCATCTTGTCAACGGAACCGAAGCTGTCGTTGATCGCCTTTTCCAACTCGCTTGGCATAGCGCTTGCGTCGGGGCCCATCATTTCCCAGAACTGGTTGTGGTTCCACAACTGGCTTATGTTATTAAAGATGCCGTTTTGCGCCACAGCGCCCGCATCATACGTGCCCTTGATGATCTCTTCGAGGGATTTGCCAGCCCATTCGGTGCCTTCAATCGCCTTGTTACCATTTACAACGTAGGCGTTGTGATGCTTGTCGTGGTGGAATTCCAGCGTCTCGGCGCTCATCCCTTTGGATGCAAGCGCGTCGTGGGCGTACGGGAGATCGGGAAGTTCAAAAGCCATGGTGTTAGCCTCCATTAATTGGGTATTTCTATCCCGCTTAAATGGAGTGCGATTGCTAGTGACGTCAAGGCAAATGCAAAAAAATCGAACTGCGCCAAGGTATCTGTTGGCGATACCCACATGTAACTTGAGCGTGATTTTGCCTTTGAAACCTGCCTCATGCAGAAACTGTTCAGCCTTTTTTCTTGACCGGAACGCAGACGCCTTGCGCGCTCCCCGGTTGCACAAAGGAGCTTTCGCCGACACCAGTGTTATTGAAGGTCTGCCTTTTCAGATTGATTGTCATGTTAAAGCTGACGTTCTGCAATCTGTCTTGCCGGTTGCGGACTCCAATCAGTTTCCAGTTCAGTTTGATCCGGTCCGGGGTTGGCCGCTCAAGATCAGCCATCGCGCCGCCTTCAAACACTTGAACCGTACATTCGTCCAGAACTGCAGCGCGCAATGTATGAGGTTGGATCATGATAAATACTGTTTTTGGCACCCAATCTTTGGAAGACGGATTTTTGGTGGCGCACGCCAGCGTCAGTGGTTCGGCGATACTGCGGCCGAAGCTGATACAAGGGTAGCGATTACCGTCAGTGCCGCAAGAAAATATGCAGGTTTCTTCATAATGGTTTCCTATTTGCACCCGTGCTGCATGAAAGTCTTACGTGGTGCGTGCTTTGCAGTGTCCAGCGAAATTCAGACCAATGTCGAAATGCTGCGGCATCGCATAAACGTCCAACTTCCCCGTCGATTTGGAAATCGAGACACGATAATCAAAGTGTGCGATGCTTTTGC
>JBARUV010000099.1:0-1662 GCA_049645905.1 Sulfitobacter sp. | reverse complement strand
GATCTGTACAGGGTTTGCATCAGGCACCTCCAGGAGCCGCGATGAAGCGGGAGATTGCCATCGCATAAGGGGATTCGTAGGTTTGCAGCCGCTCGATATTGACGGTGATCAAGAAGTTCTGACCGGTCACTTCGGAAGCGGATTGGTAGGTCACGCGTAGCGGGATCTGCACGATCCATTCGTAAACGCCACGGTCATTGATGCCCTCGCGGACGATAACCGCATTGTTGGCGACAGCTGTCGTGTTGAGGCGGCGCGTCTGCACCAGATCAAGCATCTGACTTTTTTGAACGGCCTCGACGAACTGGTTCCAGCCTGTCGGCTTGGTGAAATATTGCAGCGCGTTGTTAAAGTCGGCGCGATAGTTGGCAAAATCATAGGTGAGCGACGTTGTCACCGCCTTGACTGCGAAGTTACTTACCTCTGCTGCTGACTGATGCGGTTTGTCGAGCGGCACGAGCGGCAAGAGCTGGCCGTCCGTCGTCGTCGCGAAATAGCGCGGCTCTGGACGGCTGACCGCGAGATAGGCGGTCGAGCCAGCCAGCACGGTCGTCGATAGGCTGAGACCGACTGCGATCTTGGCCATGACTTTGTATGAAATCTCAAACGTACGCGCCGAGCGCAGGATAGATTCAGCTGCACCTAGGTGTTCATTGTCTGGCAGCATCAGCGCATCCCGTCATTCATCATTGGTCTGGCTTGCGGGTTTAGCGACACTCAGAATGTCCCTGGAAAGCTCGGAGAAAGCGAATTGCGCGCCTTGATCGGTCTCATAGAGAAAGAACGGCACGCCCGGCATCTTGTTGGCTCGCATCCAATTGATGTTGTCGACAAGGCCTTGGATGACCGCCTTATCGGCCTGAGCCGTATCCATCTGGGCTACTGCAGCCGTCCCGCGTGTTTTCGACGTCATATGTGCCATGAAGGTTTGCGGGATGTCTTCGGAATGTAGGATCGACAAAGATGTATTGAAGCCTTGAACGCCGGTGATGGGCGCGGGAATGATCCTCAGGTCAATCGTGCCGCTCACAATCTCATTGTGCATTTGGTCAATCGTCCACTGGCAATGCGGGCATTCCGGATCGGCCAGCATGTAGATGACAGGGGCATCGGGGTTTGGCGTTCCAGCAGAGAACCAGATCCGTTCTTCTCCTGCTTCCTTAAAGATGGTGTTGATCCCGGCCTGAACATCTGCCGACGGTTGCTCAATGGCCGTGATGTGTGCTGAGGCAAGTCCGCGATCTGGCGATGGAGCATTAAGAGACGGTATGACTTGGGTCGCAGCACCCAGCTGCAATTGATCCAGCGCTGGCGAGGTCCTGACGATTGGCACATCCTTTGATGTTGGCGTCGATGTTATCGCATTGGCGGGTGGCACAAGTGCTGCGCTCAGGTCGGGCACTGTCGCCAGCAGCGCCGCCGTGATATCCTCACCTTGCGGACCGATGATACGACCAACAATGGTCAGACTATCTGGCGTCGTCAGGGCCGTAGCAGGTTTTCCATCCCCATCTTTGATCGCCCATGCCTGCATCTCGCCGATTTTCATCAGAGGCCGAACGGCCGGGTCTGTCTTTGAGATCAGTGCCTCGATGTACGGGGATGTCCCTGTGCATCCGGCAAACCCCTCTTTCCAGCTGAAGTCCTGAGCGAGGCTTACCG
>JBARUV010000098.1:0-1699 GCA_049645905.1 Sulfitobacter sp. | reverse complement strand
GCTCACGTGTTGGTGATGGCAAACGATACCTAAAAGAATTACTTCAGCCGTTGCGCCCGCCACGCTGCCC
Organism: Sulfitobacter sp.; assembly: GCA_049645905.1. GTDB lineage: Bacteria > Pseudomonadota > Alphaproteobacteria > Rhodobacterales > Rhodobacteraceae > Sulfitobacter. The sequence continues at coordinate 1,629 of JBARUV010000098.1, read as the reverse complement.
AGTCTTCGGGCGTATCCAAGTCAGCGCGCGCATCGCTGTCGGGCAGCGGGATCAATTTGATCCTGCCCTGCGCGCCGGCGACCACCTGTTGTCCGCCACTGTCGCCGGTCAGATCTGAGAACTGTGGGAAAAGCGACGCAGCAAAGACGACCGGATGGCCCGGTTTTCCCGATGGTGTTGCCCCACGCCAGATCAGGTTTTCTGATTTCAGATCAACTTCTTGCAGGACAATCCTCAGGTCGCCTTGAGTAAGGTCCGGCATATCGGCCAAAAGCAACATTGCAGCAGGTGCATTTCGCGGCAGGGCACCAAAAGCAGCGCGCAGGGAGGCGCTCATTCCGTCGGCTGCATCTTTCACTTCCAGGAGCGTTACATCCAGACCGTCAAGTGCATCATAGCGCGCATGCGGGGGGGGCGGCAGGGCGACAAGAACGGTACCGGACGTCACCGCACGCGCCAGCCGCGCCTGACGGCGGATCAGGGGTTCACCGTCCACATCCTCCAGCAATTTGTCCCGCCCGCGCATCCGCGAGGAGGCACCGGCAGCGAGGACAATAATCGGCAGGTCAGGATGGTTCATACCCACCTTCAGCCCCGCATACGCGCGCCATCCGCATCAAACAGCGGGGTTGTGATCATTGTGGCAGGGCGCATCTGGCCAAGTATCTCGATCTCTACCTGCAGGCCGGCGTTTGCATTTTCCACCGGTACAAAACCCTGCGCAATCGATTTGCCTGCGAAATGCGAATACCCACCCGATGTACAGAAACCCACAACCGTGCCATCCAGCCAGATAGGTTCATATCCCTGGACATCCGCATCGCCCGCATCAACCTCAAAGGCCACCAATTTGCGCGCAACCCCTTTGTCCCGCTCGGCTTCTGCCGCCGCGCGGCCAATGAAGTCACTATTCTTTTTCCATGAGATAAAACGGTCAAGGCCGGTCTCGGCAGCCGTATAATCCGGCCCGAATTCAAGCAGCCATCCGCCAAAGAACTTGTCCAGCCGCAGCGACATCATTGCACGCATCCCAAAGGGGACCATGTCGTGCGGTTTTCCCGCGTTCCAGAGCGTTTCCCACAATTGCCGTTGCGCCATCGGGTCACAATATATCTCGAACCCCAGATCGCCGGTATAGCTGACGCGCTGCACCAGACAATCGGTCATGCCAACCACCAGCGGGCGCACATCTAGGAACGCCATATCAGAAATGTCGCTGAGCGTGCAGGCGGCCAGCACCTCGCGCGCTTTGGGCCCAGCGATCTGGAAACCGGTACGCTTGTCAGAGATGTTTTCGACAGCAACCCCGTCTTCCAGATTCTGCTGGAACCAGCGCCAGTGAAAGGCCTGACTTCCGTAAGAGGCGGTGAGTTGAAATGTCTCGTCTCCAAGGCAGGATATCGTGAAATCGCCAATCAGCTTGCCTTTGGAACTGAGCATCGGGGTCAGCGACAGGCGGCCTTGTTTTGGCACACGGCCCGCCATGATCCGGTCCAGCCATGCGCGCGCCCGCTGCCCTGTGACCAGATATTTGCCAAAGTTCTGCACTTCGTTGATACCCACGCCGTCGCGCACACCACGCACCTCACGGGCTGTGGCCTCAAAAGCGTCAGAGCGGCGGAAGGACGG
>JBARUV010000097.1:0-11877 GCA_049645905.1 Sulfitobacter sp. | reverse complement strand
GATGATGTGCCTCGCGCCGATCTGGACCGAAAAACACGAAACGGCGAAGCGGCTGGCGAAAAGGATCAAGACCGTATTGGACGTGGCAGCAAAGCTGATCGACACGACATTCGTCCCTGTTGATGCTGAATACCTCCAATGCTTCACGGCATGGATGGAATATTTGCGCGTGGAAAAATTGTTTGGCGCGCCAGATGCACCGTTTCCCAAGGCCCGGACGGGATTCGCCGAAACGGATGGTTTTTAGAAGGCGGGTTTGTTGCGTGACCCGTTTGCGACGGCAACGCCGCTGAACAAGATCATTCGTAATGCCTTTGCGATGGTGCAACTGCCTCAATACACCCCGCACGATTTTCGCATGACACTGATCAAGATGGCCAACGACAAGTGCGACACTGTGGAGGAATTCAAGGCATAGGGGATGAACATTGGCCATCAGAGTATGGCGGTGACGATGGGATCATACCTGCCTGTTCCGAAACACCGCAAGGAAGAGCTGATAAAGGCGATGCGACAAGCGTGAGCCGTCCGTGCGCCGTTATGGGGCGTTGCGGCCATCGATGTCCTTCGCGCTGCAACCAATAATCACGCCAGTTAAACGCCGCCTAAATACCCTACCGGCGGCCCATTCCTGCCATTAACCATGCCTTCTAAAAGCTGCGGTGCGGCCCGTCGAAGCGGCCACTCGTGCATCGCGCAACATTTTATCGACTGAAACGTCGGTCAGCGGGACTTTCCGGACTTTTGCAGGCGCAGCGATTGCTCACGCAGAAAAACCTCGCATCTGCGGCATGGCTGTTGCTGCGTTGCAGCCTATGCCGCCGAAGCAGTCATTGAACCCCGCCAAGAAACACCGAATCCAATCCGCCCTTTCGCTGCGATCGGTTTCAACAACCGGGGCACGGACGCAGTATGGATCAGCTGCCTGTACGCCAACCGACTGCTTCGATCATCGCAACTGAACTGTTCCGTGAGCGTCGAATACACGCCTTTGCGTCATCGGTAGATTCGTGGGTTACGGATACCCCAATCAGAAAAGAGATCCGGGAGAATTGTTCCGAACTTATCCATTGTTGCCTTGGGGTCAATCGCTTGAGCAGAATTGGTCCCAAATACCGTCGCAATATCACCAATCTGTACATTGGGAATCTCAGTCACATCAGCGATGATGGAATTCATTGAAATCTTTCCTAGAACAGGAGCCAGCTTATCGCAGATCAGGACGGCACCACGACCCTTCGCAATTCGGCGGTACCCAGCGGCGTACCCGATTGAAATACATGCCAGACGGCGGTCTGAATCCAAGCGGCTATCGCGGTCATAACCCACGGTAGCTCCCTTGGGGTAAACGCCCACGTGAACCACATTTGCCTTCAATTCCATAGTCGGATGAAATCCCAATTCAGAGTTCAGAATGCCGTAAAGGATAGCGCCACATCGATACATATCCGTTTCAACCCGTTCTCCCGAAAGGAGTGTGAGAGTGCTTCCTGCATGGACCAGAAGTTCTGAACGGTTCAGGTCACTGTTGCCACAGACCCATTCTACTTCCTGCTTGAACAGGTCCGAATTGTGCTTAAGGCCTGCAGGTTCATTTGTGGGGAAATGGGTGGAAATACCAACGATATTCTGGCCAATTTCATCAAGGATCTCCCGGCAGTTTTGCTGACCGACAGTCGTTGAAATATCAAGCCCGTCGCGCGACATGCCACCTGCGTTTAAGGGGAAGTGAACACGGCAATATCCGCGCCCGCTCTCAAGGAGCTTGCGTAACTGCTTTGCAACCCAAGGCGAGCCCACTTGCTCTTCAACACGGTCGGGCAATGCGGCTTCTATTTCCTGTAGCGTAGCCGCGCGAAGGCGGAGCAGGGTGCCCGAGAATCCAGCATCCCGTACAGAGCGCGCCTCAGCGTTGGAGGTGATGCCGACGCAGGTTACTTTTTGTTCCGAAAGCAACGGCACAATGCGACTGATGCCATGCCCGTAGGCATCAGCCTTCATAACTGCGCAGAAGGCAGCGCCTTTGGGCAGAAGTCCGAGGGTCAGCTCCAGGTTCTTTGAGACGCGGTCAAGGTGAATTTCACACCATGAGCTTGGGATGGGATCTACTGACATCGTCAGGCGGAGGCTGGGCCAAGGATGTCTGCAATAATGCCAGAGAACAGATCTGTTACCAGCGGGATCAAAGCATCGGGAAAATCATAGTCGGGATTGTGCAGTTGCGGGTGGGTTTCGCCAGCACCGATATATAGCAACGTCGCTTTGGCTCCGTCGCCGCCATAGCGACCGAAATCTTCGGACCAACGCATGGGCGTCGGCATGTCGTGACGCACATGGCCCTGACGCGCTGCCACCCGCCCTGCGATATCTGTTGCTTCGCCATCATTTGTTACCGACAGAAAGATGTCGTGCCAGAGAACCTTGATCGCAAGATCAGCAGTATGCGTGGCGACCAGCGCTTTGGCATCGGAAACCAACGCCTCCATTCTTTCGTCGGTCATGCAGCGCAAGGTCACGCGCAGCTCTCCGTGTCCCGGCGCGATACCATAAGTTGGCTCACCCAGCTTGGCATGTGTCAGGGTGCTCAGCGCGAAGGTTTTACTCCCGATTGTTCCACTGCTCAGCTCTGGCAAGGCCTGCATCAAGGCCACCATTGCCGCACTTGGCGAGAGCCCATCTTCGGGCGCAGCAGCATGAGAACTTTTACCCTCCAGCAGAATTTGCATGCCCCGCGACGCACAATTGCCCGGCCCCGGCCGCAGGCCGATCTCACCCAGCGGGCGGCCTGGTACGTTGTGATAGGCAAAGGCAAAATCGGGCCGAAGCTCAGGCCAGCGCTTGTCGTCGATGACTGCCTTGGCACCTGCACCAGTTTCCTCGGCAGGCTGAAAGAGTAAGATAACCCGACCGCGTGCAGGCCGTTGAGCAAGCCCCATGGCGACACCTAACATGGACACCATATGTCCGTCGTGACCACATAGGTGCCCCTTACCGTCAGTCTCTGAGCGGTACAAAATATCGGAAACCTCATGGATCGGCAAACCGTCCAGCTCACACCGCAACAGAACGGTTGGGCCATCCTGCGCACCTTTGAATTCGGCAGCAACTCCATGTCCACCGAGGTCCCTCCAGATACGATCTGCTCCTAGGGCTGTCAGCTCCTTTGCCATGCGGTTTGCAGTTGCAGACTCGTCTCCCGATAGTTCCGGACGTCGGTGCAACGCATGGCGAAGATCCACAAGCGCTGTGATTTGTTCTTGGGTCAGAACTGCCATTGAAACACCCCTTCAGAAAGCTACAAAATGTCCAGAAGCACCTTGTCGGGCTTATTGGTCTTCGGTGCCGCACCAATCGGCAATGAACAGAGCAGTCGCCTTGGTGACGCGGCGCATGCTTTCCAAATCGACCCGCTCATTGAACCCGTGGATAGCTTCGGCGCGCGGGCCATAAACCAGCGCAGGCGTATCTGCATAAAGGCCAAAGAAGCGCGCATCGGTTGTGGCAGTGATTGCCTCATGCACAAGGTCTTCTCCAGTGGTGATCCTATGGGCCTGATCCAGCGCGTTGATGGCTGACGCGGCCTTGGCCGAGCTGTCCTGCGACAGGGCGTACCCTTCAGCGTGAAAGCCGTGATAGACGATCTCTGGCAGGGAATTGCGCAAGAAATCATTGTCGCGAGCCGCATCCAGAATGACCTGCTCAATTTCGGCCTTGGCGGCGTCGATAGATTGGCCCGGAAAAATCGCCATACGCACATCGAAGACGCTCCACGCGGGCACAGAACTGGTCCAGTCGCCGCCCTCGAATTTGCCCACATTAAGGTTCAGCGCGTGGTCCATATGGGCATAGTCGGCGGGGCGGTTTTCAGCCGCGTTCCAGCGATGTTCCATCGCGTGCAAAGCCGAGATGAGCGGGATCGCCGCCTCAATTGCATTGGCACCCGTGCCGGCATAGGCGACGTGGGTGGGCAGGCCCTTGAGGTGAACCTGAAACCAGATCACGCCAAGCTGTGCGGTCACAAGATGTTCGGCAAAAGGCTCAGGGATGAGGGCGGCATCCGCCTTATACCCTCGCGCTAGACAGGCCAGCGCGCCATTGCCTGTGCATTCTTCCTCGACCACGGATTGATAGAACACATCCGCCGCTGGCGCGAGGCCACAGGTGGTGAGCGCATCCAGCGCAAAGAGGTTGGAGGCGAGGCCGGCCTTCATGTCGCCCCCGCCGCGCCCGTAGAGCCAACCTTCCGCGACAGTGGGTTCGAACGGCGGGCTGTCCCACATGTCTAGCGGGCCTGCGGGGACCACATCAATATGACCGTTCAGGATCAAAGACCGGCCCTGGTTGGTTTTAGAGCGATGTGTGCCTACCACATTCACTGCGTCATTATAGGGCGCAAGGACAGGAGAGAACCCGGGCAGGTGCTGGATCTCGGCCACGTTGATCTGCCAGCGGTCCAGCGCGTAGCCGCGCTTTGTCAGCTCAGCTGCCATGAAGCCCTGCGCTGATTGTTCCTGACCGCGGATGGACGGGTGGGAGGTCAGTTCTGACAGGAAGGCAATCTGGGTGTCGAATGCGGCATCTACGGCGTCAGCCAAGCGGTTTTGTAGTGTAACTGACATGAACGACCTCAAAAATTCGGGAGCTGTGTCTCGGGGATGTGCAGCGGGGCACCTGTGGCGTCGATCACTTCGGCCACGCTGACGCCTTCGGCGGTCTCCACCAGCATGAAGCCAATAGGCCCCACGTCAATCACTGCCATGTCCGTGAATATCCGCGCCACACAGGCCTGAGCCGTCAGGGGCAGTGTGCAGTGCTTCTTGAGCTTGGAATTGCCCTCACGGTCTGTGTGGGTGGTTAGAACTGCCACGCGCTGCGCCTTTTGTGCAAGCTCGATGCCGCCGCCCACCCCGGGAGAGAACTTACCGGGGATTTTCCAATTTGCGAGATCGCCATTGGCCGCAACTTCAAACGCGCCGAGCATTGTGAGGTCAAGCCGGCCGGAGCGGACCAGAGCAAAGCTGGTGGCGCTGTCGAAAAAGGCCGACCCGGGGATGGGCGAAACATAGGCACCGCCTGCGTCAATCAGGTTCCGGTTGGCCTCATCCGGCGGCTGGGTTGGCCCGATGCCCGTCAGCCCGTTTTCGGTGTGCAGGCATACGGGAAAATCAGGGGCCAAGTAATTGACGACTTTGGTGGGCAGGCCGATGCCAAGGTTGACGACCATACCGGGCTGGATTTCACGGGCAGCGCGCGCGACCATTCTGTCTCTAGCGTTGGACAACGGCATATTCCTTTGACAAGGCACCCAGTGCTGCGACGTGATCGACAAAAACGCCTGTGGTGTGGACATCATCGGGCGCAAGCCCGCCCAGAGGCAGCACGGCTTCGGCTTCGGCAATCACACAATCGGCGGCCATGGCCATCAGCGGGTTGAAGTTCCGCGCAGTAGCGACATAGGCCAGATTGCCAAAACTGTCAGCACGGGCGGCATGCAGCAGGGCAACGTTGGCACGCAAGGCAGGCTCAACGAGGTAGGTCTTGCCGTCCTGTTCAAGCACCTGTTTGCCCTCGGCGAGCTCGGTCCCGATCCCGATGTCGCTGAGGAAACCGCCAAGCCCGGCACCGCCTGCACGGATGCGTTCGGCCAGAATGCCCTGCGCGTTGAACTCTACCTTAATCTGGCCACTGTTCATCAGCCCGATCGCATGGGCGTTGAGGCCCAGATGGGTGGTGATGAGGCGCGACACCAGCCCGCTTTGCAACAGATGGTCGACGCCCATGTTCGGCTCGTTGGCGTCGTTTTTGACAATTGTGAGATTGCGCGCGCCGTGGCGTACCAATTCATGGATGAGTGTAAAAGGCGTACCCGGCACACCGAAGCCGCCCAGCATGACCGTATCTCCGTCTTTGACATTGGCGATGGCGGCCTCAATGCTGCTTTGCTTGTCGGGAAGCTTCACGCCGCGTCCTCCAGAACTGGCAAACCCGCTTGTGCAGCAAAAGCGTCCAGAGCGTCGCGCAGGATGGTCATCATCTCGGAAATCTGGGCCTCAGTGATGATCAGCGGTGGGGCCAACAGGAAATGATCGCCCGAAGTGCCACCACGGGTGCGGCGCGAATAGATGATCAAACCACGGGCATAGGCAAGCTCGACCAGCCGGTCATAGGCGTTCAGGGCGGGCGGCAGCGGCTCCATCGTCTCGCGGTCAGCGACAAACTCGAAGGCAGTCAAAAGACCCTTTCCGCGCACATCACCGATGAAGGGGTAGCGGTCCATCAGCGCTTGCAACTGGGCCATCAACACGTCGCCCATACGGGCGGCGTTCTCAATCAGGTTCTGGTCTTCCATTTCTTCAAGAACAGCAAGCCCTGCGGCGCAGGCCATAGGGTTGCCCGCGTAGGTGAACCCGTGCAGAAAACCACCGCCGTCAAGCACCGGTTCAACCAGCCGCGCACCTGCGACGATGGCCCCCAGCGGCGCATATCCTGCGCCGAACCCTTTGGACATGGCGACGATGTCCGGGGTGATGCCCCAATGTTCCGCCGCGAGGAATTTGCCGGTGCGGCCTGCACCTGTCATCACCTCATCATAGATCAGCAGTACGCCGAATTCGTCACAGATTTCGCGGATGCGCCCGTAATAGCTGTCGGGGGCCACCAACGCGCCAGTGGATGCGCCGCCGACAGGTTCCATGATAAAGGCCAGCACCGTGTCCGGACCTTCCTCGATGATCTTGTCGCGCAACAGCTCCGCGTATTTCAGGCCACGTTGTTCTTCGGTCAGGTTGTCGCGGTCGAGGTAAGTCGCGGGGGCATCGATCTTGGGCATGCCCTCCATCATGGGCGCAAAGGGTTCGCGTAGCGGGTCGTATCCGGTCAGATCAAGCGCGCCAAACGTGCAGCCGTGATAGGAGGGAAACCGCGAGATGACCTTGTATCGTCCGCCTTCGCCTTGGGTCAGGGCGTATTGGCGGGCCAGTTTCATCGCACTTTCCACAGCCTCGGAACCGCCAGAAACAAAGAACACCCGGTCCAACCCTTCGGGCATGAGTGACACTGTCTTTGCTGCCAGATCCTCTGACGGATGTGTGCGAAAATGCAGGCGGTAGCCGAATGTAGCGCGGTCCATCTGGGCCTTGATCTTGGCCAGAACGCGCCGGTTTGAATGGCCAATATTTGATACCATCGCGCCGGACGATCCGTCGATGTAGCGCTTTCCGCTTTCATCGATGAGATAAATTCCCTCGCCGTAATCCAGAAACGGGCGCGGATTGCGGGTTTGGTAGAAGAGATGGGAGGCGGTGTCGCTCATTTGTGACCCTCCAGATGCTTGCGCAGAAATTCGCGGGTTCGGGGTTGTGAGGGTGTCTTGAACAGGATTTCTGGCGGGCCTTCCTCGACCACCACACCCTGATCCATGAATAGAACGCGGTCACAGACAGAGGCGGCAAAATCCATTTCATGGGTGACAATGATCATGGTCATGTGTTGCTCGGCCAGCTTGCGCATGACCTGATTGACCTCTTCGACAAGTTCGGGATCAAGCGCAGAAGTCGCCTCATCGAAAAGCATCAGCTTGGGCTGCATGGCCAATGCGCGGGCGATAGCGACACGCTGTTTTTGCCCGCCCGAAAGCTGGGAGGGATAATAGTCAATCCGCTCCAGCATTCCGACATGGTCAAGCTGCGCCTCGGCCAAAGCATTGGCCTCGTCCTTGGAAATGCCTTTGAGCATGATTGGGGCCATGTTCACGTTCTCACGCGCGGTCATATGGGGGAAAAGATTGAAGTGCTGGAACACCATGCCTACCTGCTGGCGCATCTGGTTGATGTGCTTCTCATAGGCGCGGTGCGGCAAGGTTTGGTTTACCCGCACACCGTCAAGCCAGACTTCACCGCCGCTTAGCGGATCAAGATCGTTGATTGCCCTCAGCAGGGTAGATTTACCAGACCCTGACGATCCGATGATGCCAACGATCTGGCCACGGTCCACGCTCAGGCTGATATCTTTGAGCACTTCGACGTCCCCAAAAGACTTTTGGGCGTGCCGGATTTCAACAAAACTTTTTTCATCTGTCATATCTGGCTCCAATGCTCAGCGAGAAATCGAAATGCGGCGTTCAATCTCGCGCTGCACCCATTCCATCCCGAGGTTGATGACGTAGTAGAAGGCGGCGGCGAGCAGGTAGAACTCGAAGGGGCGGTAGGTCGCGCCAATGGCCCGTTGCGCCGACAGCGTCAGCTCGCTCACCCCAATTACGGAGACCAGCGCGCTGTCTTTGAGCAGTGCGATCATGTTATTGCTGATGGGCGGGATGACGGCGCGGACGGCCTGCGGGATGACCACTTTGCGCAGGGCCTCGCTGCGGCTCAGGCCCAGTGTGCGCGCGGCTTCCATCTGGCCTTTGTCGACAGATATGATCGCGGTCTGGATCAGTTCGGAATTATAGACCGCAAAATGCAGGCCCAGCCCGATGATGCCAGCAACAACGGCAGGCAGGTCGATACCGATCTGGACCAGCCCGAAATAAATCAGGAACAATTGCAACAACAAGGGTGTGCCCATGAACATCCAAGCGACCAAACGGAAGGGCTGGCGGATGATCCAAGGCGCGTAGAGCGCGATCACGGCGAAGACGATACCGCCAAAGAAGCTCAGGATTGCAGCGGCAATTGTAATGCCGATGGTATAGGCGCAACCCAGCAGAATAATGTCCAAATACTTGGGGATCACTGTGAAATCGAGGCCCATTGGCTTATCCTTCCAACATCACGTGATCTGCACTTTGCGGTCCAGCCAGGCAACGCCACGGCCGGTCACATAGATGATGATCATGTAGAGAATACCTGCGAGCAGGAACATCTCGAACGGCTTGTAGGTAGAGCCGATGTAGCGCTGCGCGGTGTAGGTCAGTTCGACCACCGAGATGGCCGCAACCAGCGCCGTGGCCTTGATCAACATGTTCAGGTTTACCCCCAAAGGGCGCACCATCAGGCGGGCGGCTTGGGGCAAGATCACTTTGTACATGGCCTGCCACTGGCTCAGTCCCAATGTGCGTGCGGCTTCGCGTTGGCCGTTGTCGATCGAGATAACGGCACCGCGGATCGTTTCGGTCATATAGGCGCCTGCGTTGATGCCAAGGCCGATTACACCCGCCTCGAAAGCATCGAGTTGAATGCCGATTTGCGGGCCGCCAAAATATAGAATGAATAGTTGGATAAGTGCGGGTGTCCCGCGAAACACGCTGACATATGCAGCGCCAAGGAAGCGCAGGATGGCAAAGCGTGACAGACGAGCAAAGGCACCCAGTGTGCCGCAGATCAATCCCAGAATTGCTGTCAAAACCGACAACACAATGGTGATCCATGCGGCCTCTAGAAAGAACGGATAGACCTTGATCATGAGTTCGAAGTCCATAGTCCCCCCTTTGGACGCAAAGCAAAGGCCAGCCTCCAAACGGGTGCGGGCGGTCGATCATCATGGTGAAAAAAGGGCCCTTGCCGCGCTTCAATCAGGCGGCAAGGGCAAGGCAAATTTAGCGGATGTCTGCACCGATCCACTCTTTGGCAAGGGCAAGATAGGTGCCATCATCCATCATGGATTGCAGCGCGGCTTGCATCTCGGCGGCCAGTTTCGGGCTGCCCTCACGAATGGCGATGCCTGCGCCGAAAGGCTCGGTTGTCGGGTCGCCGAACATCTCGAACTCCTGCCCTTTAGCGCCCATCGCAAGAATAGCGGCGATTGAATCGTTCACAATCGCGTCCACACGGCCGTTTTCCAGCTCAAGCAGAAGCTCTGGCAGGCCCTTATAGGTATTGATGTCATAACCCTTTTCGCGGGCCCATGCCTCATGGGTCTCGCCAAGGGTCAGGCCGACCTTCTTACCTTCCAGATCTTCGAGGCTGCCAATGCCGGAGCCCTTCTGGGTAAAGATCGCGCGCTTGTCTGAATAATAGGGGCCGACAAAATCTACAACTTCGTCGCGCTCGGCTGTGATGGTCATGGATCCGACAATGGCATCGTATTTGTTAGCCAGCAGACCGCCAATGATGCCGTCCCACGCAGTGGTGACAATCTCGGCTTCCATCCCCATGCGCTTGGCGATTTCGGTGCCGATGGCTGGGTCAAAACCAACAACCTTATTTTCATCATTCACAAAGTTGAACGGAGGATAGGCACCCGACATGGCGATGCGGATCACACCCTTTTCTTTCAGCGTGTCGAGTTCTTCTGCGGCAACACTCGTGCCCAGCATGGCCAAGCTTGCTACGGCGAATGCTGATTTCAATATAGTACGGCGAACAGTCATTATAGTACTCCCTGACATGACTTGCTTCGAAGCCGGGTTCGGCTTCACTGTGGCGGGTACTCCGCTCTCGACTGAGCCTTGCATATCGCAAATGTATTATGCAAATAGATATGCAGTATCCTAGATATAGATTTGATTGATGACGGAGCCTCATAAACAACGCTTTCCCTGGAACCTTGACTGGAACCTGTTGCGGACCTTCATGGTCGTGGTCGAGCAGCAGGGCATCTCCAAGGCGGCGCATTTTCTGGGGCTGAAACAGCCCACGATTTCGGCCGCCCTCAAACGCCTTGAAGAGCATACAGGCCGAACGCTTATCATACGAAAACCAAACGAATTTTCGCTCACCCGCTCGGGCCAAGTGCTCTATACTGAATGTGCAAAAATCTTTGGGTCCGTGTCACAACTTCCATCACTGCTTGATTTGGCCCACGCGGAACTGCGCGGCCATGTGTCCATCGCCACGACAAGTCACGTGATCTCGGAGCACTTTGACGCGTTTTTGAACAGGTTCTCCAATCGACACCCGCAGGTCACATACTCCTTCACAGTCAGCGAAAGTGATGATGTTAAGACCATTGTGTCGCAGAATCGCGCAAGTTTTGGAATTTGTCTGCTGCACGGCCCGCCCACGCCTCTCGAATCGATGATCCTGTACCGTGAATATTTCGGGTTGTTTTGCGGCAAGCGGCATCCGTTGTTCCATAAACCCGAAATCGCTCCGGAAGACCTACAGGGTGAGCCATTTGTGGCGTTCCAGACCGAGGCTGAAGGGGGCCCTTTAGAAGTCATTTCCCGTCTGCGGTCCCATCTTGGCCTTGCCAACAATAGACGCGGCAGTTCCTCGAGCCTGAATGAAATCAGGCGTATGATCATGGCAAATATCGGTATTGGCGCGCTGCCGCTTCACGTCGCACAGCAGGACGTAGAGGCGGGCCATCTGCGCCAACTGCCGCCATATGGCGATCTGCCGCTGGTGAACATCTATCTTATCAGCAACCCGGCCCGCCGCCAGTCCGATGCCGAAGCCACGTTCTTGTCCGCTTGCCTAGCCGAATTATCGGCAATTGATATCACAGATCGTACCTATGCAGCCGAGGGGTAATATGGTCGGATCAGAAGACATCAGGTTGGCGGTTTCGGCAGATGCCGAGGCTATCACCGAAATGCTGGCCTATCTGGCCGAGGACATGGGCGACCGCGCGGCGTTCGCGTCAACACCAGAGGCGATTCGGGAGTTTGGTTTTGGACCAAGGCCGCTCTTTTCAGTATTGATCGCTTCCGGTGCTGGCCTATGTCTGTTTTTTCCGCATTTCTCTACAACACGCGGATGCCCCGGGGTCTATGTGCAGGACTTATGGGTCGACCCATCGGCACGTAAGCAAAACCTTGGTACCCGATTGCTTACTGCCACCGCAGCACAAGCCTCGAAAAGTTGGAACGCTCAATATATGGCTTTGACGACACACGGCCACAACGACGCAGCACGCATTTTCTACAGCCGCCTCGGGTTCATTTCCGCAGAAGATGACGTACCGATGAAGCTGACCGGCCAAGAATTCGTATTG
>JBARUV010000096.1:0-49120 GCA_049645905.1 Sulfitobacter sp. | reverse complement strand
AGAATTGGTGGCATCAAAACGGCCTGACGTGCTGCTTCGGCCTGCCCCTGCGTGGTAAGCGGAGAATCCAGTTGGCCCTGCAGGCGATACGCCCGGTTCCATTCGGTCTGCCCGTGCCGCAGGAACCAGATTGTAGGATATGATTTCATGGGAGGTGTCTGTGTGATCTGGCGCGTGGGGTCAATCGCCCAGCTATGCGCGAAATTGCGATATTTCAATTGGTGGGTGATAAGGGATTTGAACCCCTGACATCTTCGATGTGAACGAAGCGCTCTACCACTGAGCTAATCACCCGCCGTGCGGCGCACCTAGACAATTGCATCTAACGTTGCAAGGGCCAGCGCGAATGTGCACCGCCCCTCTGCAGTATCTCCGCTCAGATATCAGTGTCACTTTCGGTCGTTGGCGGTGCAGAGACGGACGGTCTGTTCTGGTGTACTTTCGCAAAGTAGATATTTTTCTTTTGCGTCGTTTTCTGCTTGTGCACTTTCAGCCGGCCAAACGGTGGCATGACAAGCTCACGACCGTCGGCCATCGCCTCGCCCATAACGGCCAGCAATGTATCAACGAGGGGTTTAACATCACGCTTCTTGAGCCCGGACCGGGTCACCGTCTGTTCAATGATCTCTTTTTTGCGCATTGCAGCACCGACGACCATTGGTCGTGGCCCGTCAACGATTGTGGGCGTTGCAGTTTGTGCCTCTGGCGCAGAGCCACTCATCGGACTGGTCGGCGCTTTGGACAAGGGACTGCCATCCGTCGGTTTTGCAGCTGTCTTTTTGCCTGTTGTTTTTGTCGGGGTACTCATGCCTGCGGTTCACTTTCTTGGTTTCTGGTTTGGAAATAACATAGTCAGGTTAAGCGCGCATTGCCAGAAACCAATGTTAATAGGCGTTGCTTCAAGAATGGCGCTTGCAGGGGTTGGTCAAACAGTCATGGCAGGATCGCTCGCCGTGTCGCTAATTTATGCACCGCAGATGATTTAGGATGTGACCCTTAGCAGGAATGGTGCGGCCATGGTTCTCGCGTCTGCTATCTTGCATGCGATTCCCGTCCTGTCTGCCCCAGTATACAGCGCAACGACCTGATTTAAAAAAAACGCCCCGCTCTAGCAGGGCGTTTTATCTTACTTTGGCAAAGGCGCTTAGTGGGCTGTTGCACCGTCTGTCGAACCCGACTTGGAAGCCAATGCTGCTGCAGCTGCTGCATCTTCTGCATCCTGATCCCATTCAATCGGTTCAGGCGCTCGAACAAGAACACGCTTCAGCACTTCTGACACGTGGCTCACAGGCACAATCGTCAGCCCCTCCTTCACGTTGTCGGGGATGTCGGCCAGGTCCTTTTCGTTTTCCTGCGGGATCAGCACGGTGGTGATACCGCCGCGCAGGGCTGCCAACAGTTTCTCTTTCAGACCACCGATCGGCATTGCATTGCCGCGCAAGGACACCTCGCCCGTCATGGCAATGTCCTTGCGGACGGGGATCTGCGTCAGCACGGACACGATGGACGTCACCATCGCCAGACCCGCTGACGGGCCATCCTTGGGCGTCGCACCGTCGGGCACGTGCACGTGAATGTCCAATGCATCGAACTTTGTCGGTTTGACCCCGATCGAAGGACTGATGGAACGCACATAACTGGACGCGGCGTCGATGCTTTCCTTCATCACATCACCCAGCTTGCCGGTGGTCTTCATCCGGCCCTTGCCGGGCAGGCGCAGCGCTTCGATCTGCAGCAACTCCCCCCCGACGGAGGTATAGGCAAGCCCTGTGACAACACCGACCTGATCTTCCTCTTCTGCCAGACCATAGCGATGCTTTTTCACCCCCAGGAACTCCTCAAGATTGTCGCCGGTCACAGTGATGCTATCGGCCTCTTTCTTGATGATCTTGGTCAGCGATTTGCGCGCAACTTTGGCGATCTCACGCTCAAGGTTCCGCACGCCCGCCTCACGGGTGTAATACCGGATCATTCCGGTCAGCGCACTGTCTTCAATAGAAAATTCCTTTGCCTTGAGACCGTGGTTCTTGATCTGTTTGGCCACCAGATGCTGCTTGGCGATCTCGCGTTTTTCATCCTCGGTGTAACCCGACAGCGGAATGATCTCCATCCGGTCAAGCAATGGACCCGGCATGTTGTAGCTGTTGGACGTGGTCAGGAACATCACGTTCGACAGATCGTATTCGACCTCCAGATAGTGATCCACAAAGGTGGAGTTCTGTTCAGGATCCAGCACCTCAAGCATAGCCGACGCAGGGTCACCCCGGAAATCCTGACCCATCTTGTCGATCTCATCAAGCAGGATCAGCGGATTGGTGGTTTTGGCCTTTTTCAGCGCCTGAATGATCTTGCCGGGCATCGACCCGATATAGGTCCGCCGGTGGCCGCGAATTTCGCTTTCGTCACGCACGCCCCCTAGCGAGATGCGGATAAACTCGCGCCCCGTTGCTTTGGCCACAGATTTCCCGAGGCTGGTTTTACCCACGCCGGGAGGGCCGACCAGACACATGATCGGACCTTTCATCTTGGAGGAACGCTGTTGCACCGCAAGATACTCGACGATACGTTCCTTGACCTTTTCGAGACCATAGTGATCCCCGTCCAGCACGGTCTGCGCCTTGCTCAGGTCTTTCTTGACGCGCGACTTCACGCCCCACGGGATTGACAGCATCCAGTCCAGATAGTTGCGCACAACGGTGGCTTCGGCGGACATCGGGCTCATGTTCTTGAGCTTTTTCAACTCTGCATCAGCCTTTTCGCGGGCCTCTTTGCTCAACTTGGTGGCGGCGATCTTTTCTTCCAGTTCCGCAACTTCGTTCTTGCCGTCTTCGCCGTCGCCCAGCTCGTTCTGAATGGCCTTCATCTGCTCGTTCAGATAATATTCGCGCTGTGTCTTTTCCATCTGGGATTTCACGCGGGTCTTGATCTTTTTCTCGACCTGCAACACAGACATCTCGCCCTGCATCAGGCCATAAACCTTCTCCAGCCGCTCGGACACGCTCAGTGTCTCAAGCAGGTCCTGTTTCTGGTTCACTTCAATGCCAAGATGGCCCGCAACAAGGTCGGCCAAACGCGCTGGTTCGGTACTTTCACCAACGGCTGTAAGCGCCTCATCCGGAACGTTTTTCTTGACTTTGGCATAGCGTTCAAACTCGTCACCGACGGTCTTGATCAATGCCTGCGTCGTGGCCGCATCACCAGGCATTTCGGTCAGATATTCGGCCCGCGCCTCAAAGAAACTGTCGTTCTCGAGGTATTCGGTAATGCGCACACGCGCCTGCCCTTCGACCAGTACCTTGACGGTGCCATCGGGCAGCTTCAGCAATTGCAGGACGTTGGCCAACACACCGGCCTTGAAAATACCGGTCGCTTCGGGGTCGTCCTCACCGGGGTCGATCTGGCTGGACAGCAGGATCTGCTTGTCATCCGCCATCACTTCTTCCAATGCGCGTACCGATTTATCGCGTCCCACGAACAGTGGCACGATCATATGCGGAAACACCACGATGTCGCGCAGTGGCAATACGGGGTAAGACGCGTTCAATGGTTCTAACATGCTCATTTCCTTATCTAGCAAGACACGCGGTCCCTCAAAGGCAACCGAAGTGTCTCCTGTTCTGGGTATGGTATCTGTGCACCCTGCCCGCCTGTTTCAATGCCCCTCATGGGTTTTGGAGTATCATCCACCTATTGAACGCCAGTGGCAACCGTCCGTTAGCGCGCATTTGAAAGAGGGGTCAGCGGTGAGACATCTACCGAGCTGAGGGGTGGTGAGAGCGCGCCCGCCGCACCCCGTCACAAAGGCTCAATATCACCCTGCGCGCGCCCTGCGTGGAAATCTGACTGCCACGCCGCGAATGTCCCTGCGGCAATGGCGCTGCGCATGCCAGCCATGATATCCTGATAGTATTGCAGGTTATGCCATGTCAGCAACATCGAAGAAATCATCTCCTGAGAGCGGAACACATGATGCAGATAGGCCCGCGAATAGTTCCGGCATGCCGGACAGCCACAGTTTTCATCCAGCGGTCGCGGATCATCCGCATGGCGCGCGTTCTTGATGTTCAGCACCCCATGGCGCGTAAATACCTGCCCTGTGCGCCCGGACCGCGACGGCAGCACACAGTCCATCATGTCGATGCCGCGTGCCACGGCACCCACAATGTCATCCGGTTTGCCGACCCCCATCAGATAGCGCGGCTTGTCGTCGGGCAGCATATCAGGGGCATGCTCAAGACACTCAAACATTGCCGTCTGTCCTTCGCCCACGGCTAGCCCGCCAACGGCATAGCCGTCAAAGCCGATCCCGGTCAGCGCCTCGGCACTTTGCGCACGCAAGTCCTTCTCCAGCCCGCCTTGCTGGATGCCGAACAACGCGTGGCCGGGCCTGTCGCCAAAGGCCTCCTTTGACCGTGCTGCCCATCGCATCGACAACTCCATACTCTCCCCGATCCGTTTACGATCCGCGGGCAGCGCGGGACATTCATCAAAACACATCACAATGTCGGAACCGAGCAGCGCCTGTATCTCCATGGAGCGCTCGGGGCTGAGGGTATGTTTGGAGCCGTCGATATGACTTTTGAAGGTCACACCTTCCTCTGTCAGCTTGCGCAATCCGGCCAGCGACATCACCTGAAAGCCGCCGGAATCCGTCAGGATCGGACCTGCCCAGTTCATGAATTTGTGCAACCCGCCCAAGGCAGCAATCCGCTCTGCGGTGGGGCGCAGCATCAGATGGTAGGTATTGCCCAGCAGCACATCTGCCCCCGTGGCCGCAACACTTTCTGGCATCATCGCCTTGACGGTGGCCGCTGTGCCCACAGGCATAAAGGCCGGCGTGCGGATATCGCCGCGGGTGGTATGCAGGACACCGGTGCGCGCCTTACCGTCAACCGCCAATTTTTCAAATGAAATACGTGCCATTGATGGCCCCTTCCGCTCTGGTCTTGCGGCGATAAAGCAGTGCGGCAAAACTTGCAATCGCCACCAAAAACAACCAAATATGATTAAATTATCCGCGACAAGGGACACCCCAGTGAATTTAGAAGACCTCATCCTGAACGCCTTGCAGAATAACCTCGCATGGCTGTTGCTTGCGCTTCTGGTGATTGTGCTGATCTTCAAATCGGTCAAGATCGTGCCCCAGTCCGAACAGCACGTGGTGGAACGGTTCGGTCGTCTGCGCGCCGTGCTTGGCCCGGGCATCAATATGATCACCCCCTTCATCGACAAGATCGCGCACAAGATTTCCATTCTGGAACGCCAGTTGCCGACGGCCAGCCAGGACGCGATTACCCGCGACAACGTACTGGTGCAGGTCGATACCTCGGTGTTTTACCGCATCACCGAACCCGAAAAAACCGTGTACCGGATCCGCGATGTGGATTCGGCAATCTCGACAACGGTGGCGGGTATTGTACGCGCTGAAATCGGCAAGATGGACCTTGATGAGGTACAGGCGAACCGCTCTGCCCTGATCACCACGATCAAGGCAAACGTCGAGGAATCAGTCGAAAACTGGGGTATCGAAGTGACCCGCGCCGAAATTCTTGACGTGAATCTGGATCAGGCCACCCGCGCCGCAATGATGCAGCAGCTTAATGCCGAACGTGCGCGCCGCGCCCAGGTTACCGAAGCCGAAGGCAAAAAGCGCGCCGTGGAACTGTCCGCAGACGCCGAGCTTTACGCCTCGGAACAGACTGCAAAAGCGCGCCGCGTGCTGGCGGATGCCGAAGCCTATGCAACGCAGGTTGTTGCCACTGCGATCAACGAAAACGGGCTGGAGGCGGCGCAATACCAGATCGCCCTGAAACAGGTCGAGGCCGTGGGCAAGATGAGCGCCGGTGAGGGCAACCAGACGATCGTTGTTCCGGCAGAGGCGCTTGCCGCCTTCGGGGATGCCTTCAAACTTCTGAAAGGTCGCGGCTGATGGCTGATTATCTGACGCTCTGGTGGGTCTGGATCTGCGTGGCCCTTGGCCTTGGCGTGATCGAACTGCTGGCCCCCGGTTTCATCTTTCTGGGATTTGCGGTCGGGGCGCTGGCGATGGCTGTTGTGGTCTTTGTGATGCCCGCTACAAATGTGCCTGCCCTGTTGGCGATGTTTGCCATTCTGTCCCTGATCGGCTGGATTGTGCTGCGCATTCTGTTCCGCCACCAGACCAGCGCCACACGCGTGGTAACACGCGACATCAATGACGGCTGACTGGCGACAGTACGTACCGCCGCCAGTCACCTTGTCAGCGAAGGGTCATGTTGTATTGTGATGACCTACAGCTTCGATGAAAATGCCCCAGTTTTCGGCATTGTTTTTCGCGTCCGGCACATTGGCAGCGGCAATTGCCTCGGCAGCTTGGGCACCATAGGCTTCGGCCCCGTTGATAAACTCGTCGTCGGTGCCGACCAGTAAATGCGACAACTCGTGGATCAGCGTGTTGAGCTTGCTTTGGTGTGCTGCGGTTGAATCAATCGCGCCTGCCGCCAATGGCAGAAACATCGGCAGGTTCTTGAAATTCATATCCAGATCAACCGCCGAACTGGCACCAACATGGGCCATATTATTGCCAAAACCGATTTTTCCGGCAGAGGGCCACGCGGAGGCATTTGTCGTACTGTCCCGGTCGTTCAGTTTTTCAAACCCGACGTTGATCGTGCGCACGTTGATCTGCGAACGCATGCGCCTGATGTCCTTTGCGAGGGTTGTACGGAACCCGCCTGAATTGTCGCCAAACCAGCGTGTCATTGCCGCATTGGCAGCGCCGCTTGCGACCCGCTCTGCCGCACTTTGCAGCGCGCCCATGACAAACGGTGAAAGTTTCGAAACATCTGCCTGCACGTTATTTGCAATAGCATTCAGCCCCATATCGTATCCTCCTAAAATTTTGATAAATAAAAACAATTAAAAAAATGATCATTACAGTGATTCTAAAATTGAACACCTGCTCACAGTCTGACCCTGATATCCCGCTTTATCAATTGAAATAGCCGCTTTCATAACAAGCACTTCGGCACCAAATCGAAAAAATTCGGTGTAAATGCTAACGCATTGACTGGCTTTCACTTACAATATTTTTCTTTTCCAGTCATGTGACAAGGCACCTGTTTGCGGCTGTCTGTGCCCCTCTGTATTTTTGTTTATCAAACCGCCCACCCCTCCCCTTGGCACTCTCCTTGCAGCCTGCTACGGACGGTCTTTGCACAGAGGAAGGACGCATCATGGACAAGCTGGTATTCGGCTGGGAAGAATGGATCGCCCTGCCCCAACTGGGCTTGCCCGCGATCAAGGCCAAGGTAGACACCGGCGCGCGCACCTCTGCGCTTCATGCTGATGATATTGAGATTTTCGGCCCCTCCTCGAAACCCAAGGTGCGTTTCAACGTACATCCCATTGCGGGCCGTCAGGACGTGGTGATCACCTGTTCCGCGCCGCTTGTGGACCGGCGCGAAGTTACTTCCTCCAACGGCGAATCCGAAACCCGCTTTGTCATTGAAACCAACCTTCACGTAGCGGGCCAGAGCTGGCCTATCGAAGTCACCCTCACCAACCGCAGCGGCATGAACAGCAGGATGTTGCTCGGGCGGCGCGCGTTGCAGGACCACATCTCGATCTCGGCCACTGAAAAGCGGCTGCAACCGGACCTCAGCTATGATGTCTATCACGACGCAACCTTGCGCCAAAGCGCGCCCAAACGCGCCCTGCGCATCGCCGTACTAAGCCGCGAGGCGAACTATTCCACCAAGCGTCTGGTGGAGGTAGGCGAGGCCCGCGGCCATACAGTCGAAGTGATCGACACCACGCGCTGTTACATGGCGATCAACGCGCTGGCCCCCGAAATGCACTATGACGGCAAGCGCCTGCCGCGCTATGACGCGGTGATCCCGCGCATTGGTGCCTCTATCACGCCCTACGGCTGCGCCGTGATCCGCCAGTTTGAAACCATCGGCACCTATTGCGTCAACGGCTCGGCGGGCATCCTTGCCAGTCGCGACAAACTGCATGCCCATCAGGTGCTTGCCGCCAAGCGCATCGGCATGCCGACAACCGCCTTTGCCGCCTCGCCCAAGGACACCAGCAATCTGATGGCGCTGGTGGGCACGGCCCCACTGATCGTGAAACTGCTTGAATCGACCCAAGGCAAAGGCGTTGTGCTGGCCGAAACCAAAAAGGCCGCTGAGTCCGTGATCGACGCCTTTCGCGGCCTCAAGGCGAATTTTCTGGTGCAGGATTTTGTCAAGGAAGCCGCTGGCGAGGATATCCGCTGTCTGGTGATCGCGGGCAAGGTTGTCGCCGCGATGAAACGTACGGGTGCGGAGGGTGATTTCCGCTCCAATCTGCATCGGGGCGGCTCCGCCAAGGTGGTGCGCATTTCCAAGGCGGAGCGTGACTCCGCCCTGCGTGCCGCGCGCGCATTCTCCCTTGGCATGGCGGGGGTCGATCTGCTGCGCTCGTCCGACGGGCCCAAGGTACTTGAGGTCAATTCCTCACCCGGATTTGAAGGGATCGAGGGCGCGACCGGCAAGGATATCGTCGGCAAGCTATATGACGAAATCGAAGTCCGCGTCAGACCACAACCCGCACGACGCCGGAGCAAAAAAGAGGAATAGCGGGCGGGCAGGAAACGCTCCCGACCTACGGGCAACTTGCAACGAATCACACCTTAAGGTAGCATTAACCATTATTTAAAATTTTTAATGTGAGAAATGCCATGACCCGTATCGTTGCACTTTGCCTGACAATTGCCTTTACCACCACTCTGCCCGACCTGACGCCGGGAGGGTCCACGCCGATGGCTGGC
This sequence comes from Sulfitobacter sp., assembly GCA_049645905.1. Taxonomy (GTDB): domain Bacteria; phylum Pseudomonadota; class Alphaproteobacteria; order Rhodobacterales; family Rhodobacteraceae; genus Sulfitobacter. Next base: position 40,326 of record JBARUV010000096.1, on the reverse strand, counting down.
CCTTGTGATCCGGCTATCCAGAAATGCTGGTAACTTGATCCGCTGACCTTGGTCCGGTGAATTATTTCATATACGCAGGCGTCTTTTTCTTTGGTGCCCTCGCCCTCCTCATCGAGGCGCGGCGCAACTACCGCGAGAGCCTTAGACAGGCACCATTCAAGACCCACCCGATTCTGGAAGACGCCCAGATTGACGAACTCTGTACGCCCACCGACGGGCTGTACGGCTTTCTCATCTATTCGCTGCTCTATCTGGTGTCCTATATCGTGATCCTCAGCTCGGCAGAGCTTTATGACCTGATACGCAGCGCCAATCTGGCCAAGCTCGAGGTCGGTGCCACCACCGATTGGGAAGGTCTGGGGGAGGATGCCTTTAACCTCAGAGGCACCGAATATGCGAAACCGATCTTTGTCTCAGCCTTTCTGATCGCGGTGATGTCGCTGTCTGCGATGCAGCCGATCGAGAATACTGTCCGCTCTGCCGCGCACCGGTTGGCAGGCATCCCGCGCGGGGTCTACCGCGTGATTGATGCCCTGCAAACCAAGCAGGTGATGGACGCGATGGAGACCGAAGGCCCCCTCGCCCGTCATTTCCGTGAGGCGATGCAGGCCAACAATGCCATTTCGGACATCGGCAATTACGAACACGAGATTACGGATGCCCTGCGGGTGATCGACACGATCTATCCGGTGATTTCCCCGAACAACCGCTCGCGCCACTTCCCCTTTGACGAGGTGGAAAAGCTGGATGACATGTCTGACAAGTTTTATGAGGAAATGAAGCGGTTCCGGAACAAGATAGACCATTTTACACCAACAACCGACGCGCTGATTGAACTGCACAACGACGCGTTCGGCATTGCAAATGATACCAAAGCCTTGTTTGCCGTGCATTACATCCGCAATCACCGTTCAGTCAAAAACATCGACATCAGCCCCAGACTGACCAGAATTGTCACCAGTATCGACCGCAATTATAATCCGGAAAAGAACTCCCTTGCCGCAGCGGCGCTTGCGGCATCGCTGGTATCACTTTTCGTGGTGGGCGCGCTTTATTATACGTGGACCGACAATGCGCTCAAAATCTATCCGGGCAGCGCCAAGACCGAAATCCGCGAAGAGTGGCGCGCGCAACCCGCAAGCATCCACTATATTCCCGCACCCGACATCAAGGTTAAGGGGCAGGACAAAGAGCTCTCAAAATTGCGCGACGTGCCTTTTGCCCGCCCCGACGAATGTATCCGCCGTCATGCACAGGGCCGCATTGCCTTTGGTCGCCAAAGCCCCGGTGCGCAGCCCACCGATGCGGACAATACCGGGGATCAGATCACTTTTAATACCACCTGCGCAGAGGTGCTTGAGACGGCCACCGCGCAATACCTGCGCAACAACCACAACGAAATTCTCTATCAGACGCTTTGGGAAGTGTTTCAGGGGCTGCTGGTGACCATTGCCGCAATCGGCATGGCCATTTCCGGGCGTGGGGCACGCATGGAGAATGCCAGCTGGAACCGCAACTGGTCTCTGAACCGCATTCCATTTTTGCGCCTGTTCGGCGCCTGCATCTTACCCGCCTTGGCCGCCGTGATCGCTGCCACGACCGGAGAATTGGCAAAATTGTTCGTGGATTCCGATTTCAACATCCCGCAATCTGCGCTGGTCCGCTTCTTTGACCACAACATGACGTTCTTGCTGATGATGATGCCTCTTGGCTTCATTCTGGCCTTTGGCAGCATCGTTATTCTGGACCGCCACAGCAGCCTGTCCAAGGAATTGACGGTATTGATGCTGGGGGGGCTAACCGGATTATGCACCGTCGGAGTCCTCTGGCTGGTCATTTTCGTAACCTACACGCACGGCGTCGTTGATCTTGGCCTTTTCTTCACGGACAGAACCCGCGATCTGGTGATTTTGTCCAGCGTACCTGTCACATTCATCCTGTTCTTTGCCGCATTTATCGAAGCCACCGAAGAACCGGAAACCGATGCCAGGGGACGACCGGTTTCCGATTGGCTGACAGTTCGGATCTGGCGCAAGCTGACCGGATTTCGGGGTCGGGTTGTCCCAGCAACCAAAGGGGCGAGCCCGTGAATGTCGGACGGTCCCTGATCGTCCTTGCGCTGATGATCTGGGCGCCCCTTGCCACTTTGGCTGAAAACCATGTGACATTGCCCGACCCAACACCACAGCAGGACGTTGTAGAGGTGGAACAACCCCGCGCATACCGCCTGCGGGTCGGTGTGCGTTCACAGGCGCGCCCGTTTTCCTATCAATCCGAAACACTGCTGGATGTGATTACCGCGGCCACCCCCGGCGTCTTGGCGAAACAGAATTATACCGGCTATATCGCCCGTATCTGCGACGCGGTGCTGAACGAAATGTTGCTGGACCCGCGCAACCCGAATCCTCTCAAGGCGACCGATATCGAAATCGTCGATGTGGATGTCTTGCGGCGCGATGATCCCGGTAAACCGCCGCCCCGCTTTGCCTATCTGCAATCAAACGATCCTGACGTTCCACCTGTCATCGACATCCTGTGCGATCCTGCCACGATCACCAATGACCGCCGCGTCGGCCTGATGATTTCTTCACCGGTCTATCTGACAGGAATCAGCTATATCGTGCGGAAGAATGCGGGCAACCGCCGGTTCTTTGACGAGGACTTTCTGTGCCCGCGCCCGAACGGCGATAACACCAAACCGCTGTTCCTGTTCGGGCTGGTGGGCAACACAACTGCAGGCACCTACGGTGTGCGCGCCCTGATCAAGGCGCAGGAAATACCGCAGGCGCGTGATGCGCTGATTGACTACCTCAAGGCCGACAGCGAAGTCTGCCTTGGCGTCGGTGCGGACCTCGCGAAAGCCCAGAACGTCACTTACAAGGGCGGCGTTCGGTTTTTCCGCACCCACGCCGAAGCGGCTGCCGCATTCTGCAACGGCGAGGTGATCTATTACATCGGTGACCGCGAGATCATCACCGCCCATGCCAGCACCCATCCCGCCTGTGATTTTGAAGGCGGCGACCAGACCTACACGATCGACCGATATGCCATTTTTGGCCGCATCGACTATGACAAGGACAACGATCAGGCAAAACTCGTGGCCCGGTTCTTCGAAGTCCTGTCGCAGAAAATCGTCGGCAATCCGTCCATTCTGGATCAGGCTTTTAACGACACGTTTTCACCGCGCAAACCGACCCCCTCGCTTGATATCTTCTTTCGGGCCGTGCGCGGAACGCCGTAGGGTCAGGATTTACGCGCCTGCAAGTGCCCTCGTACCCGCCAGATACCTTCATGACAGAAAAACCTGCACAGCATTGATGTATTAAAGGTGCGTCATCACGACCCGCACCCGCCCCTTTACGCGCCCCATCCCAAACCCTATATAAATACTCAGGAACAAGTCCGAGGCACCACATGACCGACCAGAGCCAGCCACTTGAAGGCACACCACTTATTGCGCCTTCCTCCACCGATCACCCGCTCCACGAGGCCGTGGTTGACGCATGCCGTTCGGTCTATGATCCGGAAATTCCGGTCAATATCTACGAACTCGGGCTGATCTATACCATTGATATCAATACCGAAAACGAAGTGAACATCAAAATGTCACTGACCGCGCCTGGCTGTCCCGTTGCCGGCGAAATGCCGGGTTGGGTCGCGGATGCGGTCGAACCTCTGCCCGGGGTAAAGCATGTTGATGTCGAACTTGTCTGGGAACCACCGTGGGGCATGGAAATGATGTCTGACGAAGCGCGTCTTGAACTCGGCTTCATGTGACCCGTTAACCCGCTGTTAATAAATGATAAGTTTCGCGCGCGAAACGTATCGCAGGGCGCGTCGGGACAAGGTCGTTTCAAAACCATCACTGAATTGTCACAGCAACGTCGCCCCTCTGTTACGCCGCGCGCGGTAAGCTGACCACATCATCCTTTGAATGTGGAGCCACCCCGATGCGCCTTGCCGCCCTATTGCTTACTCTCGCCCCGTCCGCGCTGCTGGCAGACGTCCACGCCAGCGCCGACTACATCAGCTATGGTCCCCGTCCTGCCTATCTGATCGACAAGATGGAAGACGGAGCGCTCAAGGAAAAACTGGTGTCCTGTCTGGGCCAGACCCCTAAGCGGACCGACTTTTCCATCGGTCACCGCGGCGCGGCGATGATGTTTCCCGAACATACCGCGCAGTCTTATATCGCCGGGGCGCGCATGGGGGCCGGTATACTGGAATGTGACGTGACCTTTACCGCAGATCATGAATTGGTTTGCCGCCACGCACAGAACGACTTGCACACAACAACCAATATCCTGTTGACCGATCTTGCCGCGAAATGCACCACGCCGTTCAGTGCGGCACAGGGTGAAACCCCGGCGAGTGCGCAGTGCCGCACCTCAGACCTCACGCTGGCCGAATTCCGGACCCTGTCTCCCAAGATGGACAGCGCGGACAATACCGCCGCCACGGCTCAGGCCTATCAGGGCGGCGTCGCCGGTTTCCGCACCGACCTGTATACAGGCGACGCCGACCTGATGACCCACGCCGCCTCCATCGAATTGTTCAAATCGCTTGGTGCGAAATTCACGCCCGAACTGAAGTCAGCCGCAGTCGAGATGCCGCACAACGGCTTTACCCAAGCCGATTACGCCCAGAAAATGATCGACGCCTACAAGGCCGCAGGGGTGCCTGCCTCTGATGTCTGGGCCCAGTCGTTTGACTTGAACGACGTGCTATACTGGATTGAAAACGAACCCGAATTCGGTGCGCAAGCGGTCTACCTCGACGACACTTACGAGATCGAAGGGTTCGATATGAACGATCCCGCGACCTATCCTGACAGCATGCAGTCGCTGGCCGATCGCGGCGTAAAATACATCGCCCCGCCATTGTGGATGCTGGTGACCCTGGAGGACGGTAAGATCGTTCCATCTATCTATGCCCGCGAGGCACAGGCGGCAGGCCTCAATATCATCACATGGACACTTGAACGCTCTGGCCCGCTGAACAGCGGTGGCGGCTGGTATTATCAGTCGGTCACGGACGCGATTGACAATGACGGTGCCACCTTTGAACTGCTCGATGTGCTGGCACAGGACGTCAAGGTCAAAGGCGTCTTTTCCGACTGGCCCGCCACAGTCACCTATTACGCAAACTGCATGGGCCTCTGAGGCCCCCCCTCGCTACCGCGCAGCCCCTGCAGTCGGACCGTCCTCTCACCCGGGGCGGTCCTTTTTATATGTCCCCGCTTGAGAAGTCGGCGGACAGCGCTTATCTTGTCCGTAACAGGAGAGCACACATGTTCGGCATTCCCGGCAAACAGGCCGTCACCATCACCCCCAAGGCGGCAACACAGATTACCAGGCTGATGGCCTCGGCTGGCCATGCAGGCCTGCGTATCGGCATCAAAAAAGGCGGCTGCGCGGGCATGGAATATACCATGGAATACGTCGATACAGCCGATCCCAATGATGAAGTCGTCAATCAGGATGGCGCTTGCGTGATGATTGCCCCGATGGCGCAGATGTTCCTGTTCGGCACTGAAATCGACTATGAAACCACGCTGCTGGAATCCGGTTTCAAATTCAAAAACCCCAACGTGACCGAAGCCTGTGGCTGTGGTGAATCAATCAAGTTTGACGAAGCCCTGTCAGCCAAGTGACCGGCGATGAGCCTGTCTGACGCCGATATCGCCTTTGCCAAAGAGTTGTTTTCAGAAATTCCCGATCTGATGAGCCGCAGGATGTTCGGTGGTCTCGCCCTCTATTCAGACGGCCAGATTTTCGCGCTCCTGCGCTCGGACGCCCAGATCCTGCTCAAGGCAAACGATGGTCCTTTTGCCGAACGACTTGCAGGGATGGGTGCCGAAAAATGGACCTACACGCGCAAGAACGCGGCGGTGTCCTCAATGCCGTACCACAGCCTGCCCGACGCCGCGCTGGATGATCCCGCGTTCGCTTGCGAACTGGCCCGCGATGCGTTGGCGGCCCTGCGCTAGCCGCTATTTCTTCTGCAAATGGACGTAGGTTTCGTTATAACGCTTTGCCAGATGATCCCCCGCACTTATCATCTGCCCCGATCCGGGTGGCGCCACATTGGCCTCCCGTGAGGGATTGAAGAACAGCGGCACCGAAATCCGTTCCTTGGTCCCGCCGACAACGCGGTGCGGCGTGGCGCGCACCGTGCCTGCCGACCAGAACTCCATCATCTCGCCAAAGTTGATGACAAATTCGCCCGGTGGCGCGCTGACGGCTATCCATCCGCCGCCCCGCTTGCGTACTTCGAGCCCCGGTGATCCATCCGTGGCAAGCAATGTCAGGCAACCGTAATCCGTATGGGTTGCAATGCCGAAATCCTTCGCGCCTGCCGAAGCCGGGCGGGACGGGTAGAAATTGCCCCGCAACAAGGCCATCGGCGCGTCAAACGCCGCATCAAAGGCGTCACGTGGCCGCCCGATAGCCTCGGCCAGCCCGCGCAGAACCTCCATCGCCACAGCGCAGGCGTCAATATAATAGCCGCGGATGACAGGTTCGAATTCGGGTGGTTGATCCGGCCAGGTGTTGGCCGCATAGAACGGATCGGAAAGCCGCGGATCATCCTCGATCAGCGTCACACCACAATCAAACACCTGCTTGTAATCGGGGTTGGCATCGGGGTCGACCTGTTCGGCACCGGGGCGCCCCCAGCCCCGGTTTGATCCGGTCGCCGCCATATCAAAGGTTGCCTTGATTGCTTCGGGTTGTTTGAAAAATCTTGCATAGGCGGTGATCGCCTCGGACACTCTGGCTGGCCCCAGAGCCGAATTGTGGATCGTGGCAAATCCGATGTCGGTTGCGGCGATCGCCATCGCCTCAAGCGCAGCAGGGTCGGAGGCCGACAGTTCTGCCAGATCAATCCGGGGAATCGCGGGGGGTGTAACGGTGTTGCTCATAAATCGGTCCTACCGCGCCATTGCCGCTGAGGAAACCCCATCCGTTGCTGTCCATCAGACGGGATGCTAACAACAGGGTACCCTATTATAGAAAGGCCGACATGCGCCCCAAGATCGCCGCAGGCAACTGGAAAATGAACGGTACTGCCTCAGCACTGGCAGAACTTGAGGCCTTGGCCGCTGTCCTGCCCGAAACATCGACACAGGTTGTGATCTGCCCGCCTGCGCCGCTGCTGTTTCGCGCAAGCGAGGTGGCCCGCCCCTTCGGCATCGCCATCGGCGCACAGGATTGCCACATGCAACCGTCCGGCGCATTCACCGGCGACATCTCTGCTGAAATGATCGCGGATACCGGTGCCAAATACATCATCGTCGGCCATTCGGAACGCCGCGCGGCGCATAACGAATCCAACAGCGATGTGCGCGCCAAGGCCAAGCAGGCTTGGGCCGCTGGCCTGACCGCGATCCTGTGCATCGGAGAAAGCGGCGAAGACCGCGAGGCCGACAACACGCTTGATATCATTGCGGGCCAACTCTCGGGCTCGTTGCCGCACGGAATGAGCGCCACAAATACTGTAATTGCCTATGAACCGATCTGGGCGATCGGCACCGGCATGGTCCCGACGCTTGACCAGATCATCGAGGTGCATGATTTCATACGCACCCGCCTGATTACCCGTTTCGGCGCGGACACCGGCAATGCCATCCCGCTCCTTTACGGGGGGTCGGTGAAACCAGACAACGCCGCCACCATCTTTCGCGCCGATAACGTCGATGGCGCCTTGGTTGGCGGGGCCTCTCTCAAGGCCAGCGATTTCGCCCCGATTATCGCAGCCCTCGCAGCTTCCTGAGTCCGTTTCGGTCCTGAACACCCCTGCGCCAATATTGAAAAAGCCGACACGTCAAACGTGACATGCCGCCTTTCAAAGCCTACCAAATTTGCTGCGCTATTTGGTAATGATCTCCGGTCCCATCATCATCGTGGGCAACCACGTGCTGATGATCGGAATATAGGTGACCATAATCAGGAATACGAAGAGCACCGCAAGGAACGGCAGTGCCGCGCGCACCACATTCATCATCGGCATGTTCGCAACACCTGACGTCACAAACAGGTTCAGCCCCACGGGTGGTGTAATCATCCCGATCTCCATGTTGACCACCATGATGATCCCAAGGTGAATGGGGTCGATCCCCAATTCGATGGCAATCGGAAACACCAGCGGCGCGACAATGACCAACAGGCCCGAAGGCTCCATGAACTGGCCGCCGATCAGCAGGATGACGTTCACAATGACAAGAAACATGATCGGGCCAAAACCGGCATCGAGCATCGCGGCTGAAATCTGCTGCGGGATCTGTTCATCCGTCAGGACATGTTTCAGGATCAGCGCATTGGCGATGATAAACATCAGCGTAACTGTCAGCTTGCCCGCCTCGAACAGCGTGTCACGCGTGTCGCGGTGAAAGAACACCGTCAGCAGTGCCTTGGGCTTTTCCAATAGCGTCAGATTTCGCGGGCCACCGGCCACATGCAGTGGCCCCATATCGCGGTACACAAAGGTCGCGATAAAGAACGCATAGACCGCCGCAACCGCCGCCGCCTCGGTGGGGGTAAAGATGCCGCCGTAGATACCGCCCAGAATGATCACAATCAGAAACAGGCCCCAGCCCGCCTCGATGCCCGACCGGCGCACTTCGCCCCAGCCCTGCCAATCGCCCTTGGGCAGGTCACGCACCCGCGCGATGATATAGATCGTGGCCATCAGCATGAAACCGGCCAGCAAGCCGGGGATCACGCCCGCAAGGAACATCCGCCCCACGGAAACGTCGGTGGCAGAGGCATAGACCACCATCACGATGCTGGGCGGAATAAGAATGCCCAAGGTGCCCGCCACCGCGATCACACCAGCGGCGAAATCCTTGGTATAGCCGACCTCGCGCATGCCCACGATCACGATGGAGCCGATGGCGACGACCGTTGCAGGGGATGATCCGCTCAGGGCCGCAAACAGCATGCAGGCGAATACGCCCGCAATTGCCAGACCGCCGGGCAGATGCCCGACCAGCGCAATGGAAAAGCGGATGATCCGCCGGGCAACCCCGCCCGTGGACATGAAGGCCGAGGCAAGAATGAAAAACGGGATCGCCAGCAAGGTGTAATGACCGGCCATCGCCTGAAACAGGGTCTGGGCGATTGATGCCATCGACGTGTCCGACAGAACCAGCAAAAACAGGATCGAGGACATGCCAAGACTGACCGCAATCGGCACCCCGATCAGCATCAGCCCGACAACCATCGCAAAGAGAATGAGAACTTCCATGTGTTCAGTCCCCTGCGTTCATGTGTTTGACGGCTTCGACATCGTCTTCTGCTTCGTGGCTGACGATCAGACTGGTTTCGTCACCGCGTACCACCCGCAGCGTGGCCTGAATAAACCGGAACAGCAGCAACGCCATGCCGATGGGCAAAATCGCATAAGGGATGAAACGCGGCAGTTTTTCGTAGGCCTCGCCCTGGTTTACGACCGGCTCGATAAAACGCAGCCAATCCGGCATCCGGATGTCGATCACCTCGTACCATGCCTGATCGCGACTGTTTTCGAACCCCGTCGGAAACGCGCGACCCGTGGTGGCATCAAGCCCCGCAAAGGGTGCCCAGTAGTCCCACGCACCTTTCAGCAGGAAACAGGCATAGATCACACAGATCAGACCGGCGATCACCGCCAGTATCTTGCGCGGACCAGCACCAAAAAGATTGATAACCGCATCGACACCCAGATGCGCAGTGACCTTGACTGCATAGCTGACCCCGAACAGGACCAGCCATGCGAATAGAAACGTCACGGCCTCCAGCCCCCAGATCAGGCCGGTGCCAAACCCGTAGCGCAGCACAACGTTGATAAATGTGATGATTGTCATCAACCCAAGGATCAGCGCAATTGCGGTTTCCTCGAACTCATGCACGACACGGCCCAGCGGCCCTTTCGGCTCATACTGCGACATGATCTGTCCCCCCGGTTTGTGCTGCACCAGATACACCGAACCGCCCGCCCCCGCGTAAAAGAGGGGCGAACGGCCTTTTTAATGGTGTCTGATCTCAGAAGCCTGCGTTGATCGCCTGTGCCGCGTCAATATTCTCCTGACCGACATCACCGATAAACTGGTCCCAGACGGGCTTCATCGCGTCGACCCAGACCTGACGCTGCTCGGGGTCCAATTCGATAATAGTGGAACCCGCATCAAGCACCGCCTGACGGGCATCCATGTCAACCTGACCAACAGCAGCGTTACGCTCCGTGGTGACCTCGGCAAGGATCGTGGCGAGTTGGTCACGCACGTCAGGCTCAAGGCTGTCCCACCAGTCGGTGGAGGTCACGACCATATAGTCGATGATGCCGTGGTTGGTTTCGGTGATGCCGTCCTGCACTTCAAAGAACTTCTGGCCATAGATGTTGGACCATGTGTTCTCCTGCCCGTCAACAACGCCTGTTTGCAATGCGCCGTAGACCTCCGAAAATGCCATCGGCTGCGGGGATACGCCAATCGCTTCCATTTGCGCCTTGATCACGTCGGATGGCTGCACGCGGAACTTGAGGCCCGCCGCGTCGGATGGTGTATTCAGCGGCTTGTTGGCGGACATCTGTTTCATGCCGTTGTGCCAGAACTGAAGACCGGTCAGACCGCGACGCTCCATCGAGGATTTCATCGCCTGTCCGGCTTCGGAGCTTTGGAACGCATCAACAGCATCTACGTTCTTGAACATGAACGGCAGATCAAAAATGCGGAACACTTTGGTAAACTGCTCGAATTTGGACAGTGACGGCGCGGCCATCTGGACGTCGCCCTGCAACATCGCCTCAAGCACCTTGTCGTCATCATAAAGCGTGGAGTTCGGGAAAACTTCCATGCAGACCTTGCCGTTCATCTCTTCGTTGACCCGCTCCATCAGGAGCGATGCGGCGATGCCCTTGGGGTGCTTGTCGGTGTTGGTCACGTGGCTGAACTTGATCACGATTTCACCGTCATCACAGGCGGCGGCAACGGCCCCTGCAGATACGGATACGCTCAGTGCCACTGCGGCAGCTGTAAGGAATTTCATGTGGGTCTCCTCCCAGAGTTTAGAATCGTTTCACGTCGCTTCGCCGACGCACTGATGGTATCAAACACCGAACGGCACGTCGCTCACAAGGTTGTGTCCAAGATGCCTAGAGGTGAACATATTTAATTTAAATATCAATTTGTTACCTACAATTAGTGATGTAACTTACCCAACCCTCCGGGCAGGCGAGTGCGGTTTCCCGCACAGCCTTTGACACAACTTGTGCGAAATTCCGCACAAGGCCGGTACATCATCAGGATCGGAACTGCTCGGGTCTGATCCCGTATCGCGCCAGTTTGTCATAAAACGTTTTGCGCGGCAGTTTGAGCGCCTGTGCCGCGGCAGATGCCTGCCCGCCCGCGCGCCGCAACGCGGCCTCAAGCAAGGATTGTTCCACCTGCGCCATCTGGTCCACCAGCCCCAGCCCGCTGTCTGGCGTGGCATCTTCTGCCAGACCCATCACAAACCGCATCGCCACGGACATCAGCGCACGCGCATTGCCCGGCCAGTCCCGCGCCATCAACCCCGCAATCACCTGCGGCGTCACCTCGGGCGCGGTGAGGCCGGATTGCTCTGCGGCCTGTGCCACATAGCGACGGAACATCACCGGAATGTCCTCCGGCCGTTCTGACAACGACGGGATACGCACCGTCAGCACGTCGAGCCGATAATAGAGATCACCGTTGAACCGCCCTGCCTCGACTTCTTCATCCAGCTTGCGGGTACTGGATGCGATCAGCCGCGTGTGCCTGTCGCCCTCCAATTCCTCGGCAAGGGTCAGTTGCAATTGCGGCGACAATTGCGTCACCTCGTCAATGAACAGGCTGCCGCCCTCGCCCTCGTGCAGCGCATCGCGCAGCCCCTCGGCACTCAACCCCGCAGCAGCGCGTTTCACAAACGGCGCCTTGGAGCGTGCGGAACTCAGATGTACGACTTCCGCCACTTTGGAAGTGCCTGTGCCCGGTGCGCCGGTGATCAACGCGGCACCCTCGGCATGGGCGACCAACCGCACCCGTTTGCGCAATCCTTCGGCCAGATCGGAGGATCCGAACAACATGCGCGCAGCAGGATCACCCGTTTCCACGAGGTGGTGCAACCTGCGGTTTTCAAGCACCATTGCACGGGTTTTCAATGCGCGTTCCAGCAGGCTGATCAGATCAACAGGCGCACAGGGTTTTTCCAGAAACCCGAACGCACCCTGCCCCATCGCCTTGACCGCCATCGGGATGTCACCCTCGCCGGTCAGCAGGATAACCGGCAGATCAGGGTCCTGCGCCTGCGCATATTCCAGCAAATGAAATCCGTCGCGTCCCGGCATGCGGATATCCGACAGGATCACTCCGTCAAAATCAGGCACGATCCGGTCTTTGGCCACCACGAAAGAACCCGCAGAGATGACAATGATCTCCGCCAGTTCCAGCGTTTGGGCCAGCGCCTCGCGCACAGCCGCGTCATCATCGACCAAGAGAACACGATTAATCAAGCTGCCTGCTCCAACGTTGTCAAACGCTCCAGTGTTACAGAAAATTGCGCGCCACCGCGCGCCAGATTGCTGCCCTTGATGTGCCCGCCAAAGCTTTGCACAATGCCATAGCTGATAGACAGTCCCAGCCCCATGCCGCCGGTGTCACCGACCGTTTTTGTGCTATAGAAGGGGTCGAAAACCTTGTCGGGCATTTCGATGCCCGGACCTGTATCGGCAATGGTAACGACCACGCTGTCCCCCTCCTGCAGGCCAATCAATAGCCGTTTTTCGACCGAGGCGCCCATTGCATCCACCGCATTGGTGATCAGGTTTACAAACACTTGCCCCAGACGCACTTCGCCACCCCGCACCCATATGGGCCGCGCGACGGGTTCGTATATCAATTCAACACCGGCCTCCTGGATGTGCGACCGGGTCAATTCCAGCGCCGTTTCCAGCACCGCGCCCAGTTCCACCCGTTCCTGCGGGCCGTTGTCCTGCCGCGCGAAGGCACGCAGGTTCTGGATGATCCGCCCCATCCGCCGCGCCATATCCGAAATACGGGTAAGATTTTCCTGCGCCCGTTCCGGTGCGCCACGCTCCATGAATTGCACTGCATTTTCGGCAAAAGACCGGATCGCCATCAGCGGCTGGTTCAATTCATGGCTGATCCCGGCAGACATCTGCCCCAGCGCGCTCAGCTTGCCAGCCTGCACCAGATCATCCTGCGCGCGTTTCAACGCGGTGGTACGTTCCGCCACGCGGGCCTCAAGCTGGACATTGGCCTGCGCCAACGCACGCCGCCGTTCCGAGGCGAGAAACAACAGCGATCCGAATGCCAGACACAGGGCCGCCACCGCCGCCGCCTGCGCAGTGGCAAAGGCGCGCGACTGCGAGACATCCAGCAAGACCTCGCCGGTCATGCCGATCACCGGCAAATCCTTTGTCAGATGCAGGGCGGTATGCGGCAGATAGGGGCCCCACCCCAGCGACCAGATTTCGTGACCGCCGACCCTTGTGCTTGCAAAATCCGGCGCGACACCCTGTGGTGGGATCAGTCCTGCAGCACCCGCAGGGCGTTGCCAGAAAAGGATTTCCGAGCGGTTGGAGATATAGACCACCCCGGCGTCATCGGTGAAAAACGCCGGCGGATTTTTACCGCGCCAGTTGTAATCAATGCCGTTCAGGTCGGTGACCACGACGACCGCGCCCTCCACCTTGCCACCCGCGCCGAACACCGGTGCGGCATGATAATACGCCCGCTGCGTCAAAGGCAGCGCATCCCCGTGTCCCCACCCAAGCGCACCCCGAAGCGCGCGGCGCACATGCGGTTGCATGCTCAGATCACGACCCAGATTGCCCTGCGCCGTCGCCCGCACCCGCCCGCGGCTATCCAGAACCAGCACATCCAGCGCCGCGGATTTATCAGCCACTTCCAGCAACAGTCGCTGGGTATCCTGCATGTTGCCATTCGAGAGCGCTGCACGCGCACCCGGATGATCCGCCAGCGTTACCGCGAGATCACGGTACCGCTGCAATTGCCCCACAAGGCGGTCGCCTGCCAGCGCCAGATCTGCCTGACCGCGTGCCGCAAGTTGGTCCAGTGCCTGCCCATACCCGTAGCGCCAGACCGCACCGGCCAGAACCAGCACGACCGATACAAAGGCCAGCACAAGCATGACCCGATGGCGCAACGTATTTTTCATATCTGCAAAGTGCACGACCCCTCTTGCAAAGGCCAGCGCCAGTTGGTCCACATGGGGGATGAAAACGCTGCACCTTTCCCCGACAGACCCTGCATTCGTGCAAGACCCCTATCCTTTCTATGATGCAGCGCGCCGTGATGCTCCGGTGCAGTATTGGGAGGACTACGCCATGCTGGCCGCCTTTGACGCAGGCACGGTTCAGGCATTGTTTCGCGATCGCCGGCTGGGCCGCGAGCCACTGGTCCCGCGCAGCTATGGCCCGCATATGGCCGACTGGGTGGCACTTGAACGCCATTCCATGCTGGAGCTGGAACCGCCGCGCCACACCCGCCTGCGGGGGCTTGTCCTGCGCGCGTTCACCTCGCGGCGGATTGCGGCCTTGCGTCCTGACATCGAAGAGATCACCCGGCATCTGCTGGACGACCTGCCTGCCACACCTGTTGATTTGATCCCTGCCTTTTGCACACAACTGCCCGTGCGCATCATCGCGCGCCTGCTGGGTGTGCCGGAAGAGATGTGGCGCGAGCTGCTGGCGTGGTCCAACACCATGGTTGCGATGTATCAAACCGGTCGCACCCGCGCGGTGGAGGACGCGGCGAACGCTGCCGCCGCCGCGTTTGCAGCGTTTCTGCGTGCCTATGTGGACAACCGCCGCAACGATCCCGGAGATGACCTGATTACCCACCTCATTGCCGCTGAAGAAGATGGCGAAAAACTGACCACTGATGAGTTGATCGCTACCGTTGTTTTGCTGTTGAACGCAGGGCACGAGGCAACTGTTCACAGCCTTGGCAACGCGGTGAAATGCCTGCTGGAACACGCCACCGCACCCGCCGCCCTCGCCCCTGAAAACATCGCACCCACGGTTGAGGAACTGCTGCGGTTTGACCCGCCGCTGCATATGTTCACGCGCTTTGCTTACGAGGATATCGCCCTTGGCGATGTGACCCTGAAACGCGGGGATGAAATTGCCCTTGTCCTTGGTGCGGCAGGCCGTGATCCCAATCTTTACGAGCGGCCAAACATTTTCGACCCCTTCCGCCCGGCGAAACCGCATGCGGCCTTTGGGGGCGGTCTGCACTTTTGCGTTGGCGCCCCTTTGGCACGGCTGGAACTACAGGTCGCCCTGCCTGCCCTTTTCGCGCATGTACCTGCCATGCAACTGGCGGAAACCCCGCGCTATGCCAACAGCTATCATTTCCACAAACTTGACCGGTTGATGGTCGCGCCCTGAACGATTTTGTTTCCGTCCAGTGATACCCGCTAACGTCAAAGCGGCAATACCACCGTCGACTTGATTTCTTCCATTGACAGCAATGCCGTGACGTTATGCACCCGCACCTCTGATATCAGCGCCTGATAGAACGCGTCGTAGGCCCGCGCATTCTGCACCCGCACCTTGAGGATATAGTCAATATCCCCTGCCAGCCGGTGCGCTTCCTGCACCTCCGGGCGGTCCTGCAACGCCTTGAGGAACCGCGCCTGCCAGTCGGCCTCATGTTCGGACGTGCGGATCAGCACAAAGAAGCACGCCTCGAACCCAAGCGCCTCCGCATCAAGCATAACTGTGTGCTGACCGATCACCCCCGCCTCGCGCATTTTGCGAATCCGGTTCCATACCGGCGTCTTGGAAGACCCCACCGCCTTGGCTATTTCCTCCAGCGATTGACTGGCATCGGCCTGCAATACCCTGAGGATTTTCCTGTCAGTCTCATCAATGCGGACAGTCATTCTGCGCATTCCCTTTTGTTAGGCCGTACGTTCCATACGAACAGCATATCGGAACATTATTCCTTATCTGCCGCGCATACTAGCGCCATAGTGGAACAATTTCCTATATATGAACTAACAAAACGCCAAAGGCAGATCATCATGGACCACTTCCCCATCTTCCTCTCCACCAAGGGCCGGCACATCGTGCTGTCCGGTGGCGGTGACGCGGCACTTGCAAAATTGCGCCTGTTGATGAAGTCCCAAGCGCGGATCAGTGTCTTCTCCCCCGACGCTGCCCCTGAAATCCACCAATGGGCCGCGCAGGGCAAACTCACCCTGCATGAACGTGCCCTGTCACGCGGCGATGTCCTTTGCGCGGCCCTGTTCTATGCCGCAGACGAAGACGCGGTCGAAGACAAGCGCACGGCCAGTATCGCGCGCGCCGAAGGGGCATTGGTCAACATCGTGGACAACCTTGCCGACAGCGCATTCATCACCCCCGCCATCGTGGATCGTGACCCCGTCACAATCGCCATCGGCACCGAAGGCGCCGCACCTGTTCTGGCCCGTGCGATCAAAGCTGACCTTGAGGCGAAATTGCCAGCCACCCTGGGTACTTTGGCACGGATCGGGAAATCCTTTCGCAAAGTGGCGGACGCCCTGCCATTTGGCCGCGCCCGCCGCGATTTCTGGCGCGACTATTACTTCAATGCAGGCCCCAAGGCGATAAATGCCGGTGAGGAACAGGTACATATTGCCCTCGACACCCTTTTGACAGATCACCTGAGCAAGACCGCGCGTCCCGGCCACGTCGCCTTTGTAGGCGGTGGCCCGGGTGACCCTGAACTGCTGACCCTCAAGGCCCGCCGTGCCCTGGATGAGGCAGATGTGGTGATCTATGACCGCCTGATCAGCGCAGAAATCCTCGAACTTGCGCGCCGTGAAGCGACCATGATCGACGTCGGCAAAGAGGGCTTTGGCCCCTCCACGAGTCAGGACACCATCAACGACCTGCTGGTCGAACACGCCCTGAAAGGCGCGCAGGTTGTGCGCCTGAAAAGTGGTGATGCGACAATATTCGGCCGCCTTGACGAAGAAATCGACGCCGTGGATGCCCATCAGATCGGCTGGCATATCGTGCCCGGCATCACATCGGCCTCTGCCGCCGTGGCAACCATTGGTCAAAGCCTTACCAAGCGGGGCCGCAACGCGTCTGTGCGCTTCCTTACGGGCCATGACATGAAAGGCTTTGCCGATCACGACTGGGCCGCGCTTGCCCGCCCCAACGAGGTCGCCGCGATCTATATGGGCAAGAAATCCGCCCGATTTGTACAGGGTCGCCTGATGATGCATGGCGCCGACCGTGCCACCCCTGTCACCGTGATCGAAAACGCCTCCCGTGCAGACCAGCGCGTGTTGGAAACCACGTTGAACCGCCTGCCCGATGATCTGGCGCAGGCTGATATGACAGGCCCCGCGCTCATGTTCTACGGCCTCGCACCCCGCGCCGCCACAACCGCCACTGCTGAACTCAAGATTGAGGAATTCGCATAATGCCCAAACCTTTCACGCCAAAAATCGTAACCGCCAACGCCCTCTTGGAAGGCGACGTCATCTACCTCACCGCAACCGGCTGGAGCCGTGATCTGGCGGATGCTGAAATACTGACAGATGAAGCCGACGCGGACCTGCGCCTGATCGAGGCATCAGCCCAGACCAGTCACGTCGTGGGCGCCTACCTTGCCGACGTCACAGTCCGGAACGGCAGCCCGTTTCCAACCCATTTCCGTGAAGATTTCCGTGCCAAAGGCCCCTCGAATTATGCGCACGGCAAACAGGAGCAATTCTGATGTACCATTACACCGACTTTGACGCCGCTTTCCTCAAGTCGCGCAACGCCCAGTTCCGCGCACAAGTGGAACGCCGCATCGACGGCTCCCTCACCGAGGACGAATTCAAGCCGCTGCGGTTGATGAACGGCCTCTATTTGCAACTGCACGCCTACATGCTGCGTGTGGCGATCCCCTATGGTACGCTTAACAGCCGCCAGATGGTGAAACTTGCTGATATTGCTGACAAATACGACAAGGGATATGGCCATTTCACCACCCGCCAGAACATCCAGTACAACTGGCCTGAACTGCGCGACGTGCCGGACATGCTGGATGCGCTCGCAGAAGTAGACATGCATGCGATCCAGACCTCCGGCAACACCATCCGCAATGTCACTGCCGACCACTTTGCCGGGGCTGCAGCCGATGAAGTCGCGGACCCGCGCCCGGTCGCCGAACTGATCCGCCAGTGGTCAACCGATCATCCGGAATTCCAGTTCCTGCCGCGCAAATTCAAGGTCGCGGTGACCGGTGCTGAAAACGATCGCGCTGTGATCAAGGCCCATGACATTGGCCTGCAAATTGTGAAACGCGGTGATGAAATCGGCTATAAAGTGATCATTGGCGGAGGCCTTGGCCGCACACCGATGATTGGCAAGGTTTTGCATGACTTCCTGCCGCAAGCCGATCTGCTGCCCTATCTTGAAGCGATTGTGTCAGTCTATAACCTGTTGGGACGGCGCGATAACAAGTACAAAGCCCGGATCAAGATCACCGTGCACGAGAACGGTATCGACGATATCCGCGCCCGCGTCGAAGAACGCTTTGCCCTGATCAGACCCCGCTTTGACGGTGTGGACCAGCAGATGCTGGCCCGTATCGAGGCCGACTTTGCCGCGCCCCGGTTCAAGACCGCGTCGGACGCGCCGTTTCACAATGCGCGTCAATACGACCCGATGTTTGCCAGTTGGTCCGATACCAATCTGGCCGACCACCACGCCCCCGGATATGCGATTGTTTCGATCAGCCTCAAGGCGCACGGTGCCACACCGGGGGATGCAACATCTGACCAGATGCGCCTGATGGCAGGGCTTGCCGCGCGGTATGGTCACGACGAATTGCGCATCAGCCACGAACAGAACGTGATCCTGCCCCATGTTCACAAAGAGGACCTTCCGGCGGTCTATGCCGCCCTGCGGTCTGCGGGTCTGGGCACGGCCAATATTGGCTTGATCAGCGATATCATCGCCTGCCCCGGCATGGATTACTGTGCGCTGGCCACCGCCCGTTCGATCCCTATCGCTCAGGAAATTGCCACCCGTTTTGATGAACTCAAGCTGGAGCACGATGTGGGCCCGCTGAAGATCAAGATTTCGGGCTGCATCAATGCCTGTGGCCACCACCATGTGGGTCACATCGGTATTCTCGGCCTTGATCGCGCAGGGGTGGAAAACTACCAGATCACGCTGGGCGGTGACGGGACACAAGACGCCGCCATCGGCGAACGTGCCGGCCCCGGTTTCTCAGCCGATGCCATCATTCCTGCCATCGAGCGGTTGGTTCTGGCCTATCTCGAGCTGCGCCACGAACCTGCGGAAACCTTCCTGCAAACCTACCGTCGCCTTGGGTTGGAACCTTTCAAATCAGCGCTTTATCCCGAAAAAGAGGCGCAGGCAGATGCCGCTTGATATCCCCCTGCTTCCGAATGCGGATGAAATTCCCGCCGGAGGCCCGGTCAACCCCACCCCGTTGCAGCAAAGGGTGGGACAGCTTAACGCTGCGCTGCACCATCACAGCGCAGCGGATGTCATCACTGCGGCCGTAAACGAAGTGCCCAACCTCGCGCTGGTCTCCAGCTTTGGCGCGGAATCAGTGGTGCTGCTGCATCTCGCGTCCATGGTGAAAAAGGACCTGCCCGTTCTTTTTATCGACACCGAAATGCTGTTCGCCGAAACCCTGGTGTACCAGCAGGAGTTGACCGAGCGGCTGGGTCTGCGCAACGTGACTATTTTGCGCAGCGGAAATATCCAGCAAGCAGACCCTGACGGCACCCTGCACCAACGGGATCCGGATGCCTGCTGTGCGTTACGCAAAACCCTGCCGCTACAGACCGCCCTGCGCGGGTTTGACGGCTGGATCACGGGCCGGAAACGTTTCCAGTCCGGAACCCGCGCGGCGCTGGCCCATTTCGAGAGCGAAGAGCGTGGTGATGAACGTCCCCGCCTCAAGGTGAATCCACTCGCGCACTGGAGCGCGCAGGACGTGACGGATTATATGATCGAAAACCGCCTGCCGCGCCATCCGCTGGTGGCACAGGGTTATCCGTCGATCGGTTGTGCGCCTTGCACATCGCCGGTTGCAAAGGGTGAAGATCCCCGTGCAGGCCGTTGGCGTAACACGGAAAAAGACGAATGCGGCATCCACTTTGTGAACGGCAAGATGGTGCGAACCGGAGAACTCTCATGACCCAACTGATAAATGACACCGGCTTTGTCGCCGACGACTGGACCGGCGGATTTTGCGCCGGTGGTGCGGCGAACGATTGTGTGGCACTTCACCTGCCTTCGGATATTGATCCGAAGGATATTGACCTGTCCACCGGCCTCAAGATGATCCGCATCGACTTCCCCTCGTCGGCGGACGGGCGCGGTTTCACCATTGCCCGTGCCTTACGATTGCGCGGCTATGCAGGCCGCCTGCGCGCCCATGGTGCCCTGATTGCCGACCAATACGCGATGGCCCGCCGTTCAGGCTTTGACGAGGTCGAAGTAAATGACGACATCGCCGCACGCCAGCCCGAGGATCAATGGCGCGCGCGGGCTGACTGGCAGGATAACGACTACCAGCAGCGCCTGCGTGGTGTTGCCGCACCCTGAGCCGATACTTCGGGGCGGCAATTGCCCTCCTCCCTCCCTTCTTCTAAGACAAAGGCGCGCAGGATTGCTGCGTGAAAAAAACATGACCGAGCAGACACCTGTGAACCAGACATCCGCCAAGCCCGTACCCACCCTGCCCGACGCCCAGACCGTTACGTCGGTCAAGCACTGGACAGACCGCCTGTTTTCGTTCCGCGTCACGCGCCCTGCGTCGCTGCGGTTCCGGTCGGGAGAGTTTGTGATGATTGGCCTGATGGGGGACGCCGATCCGAAAACCGGCAAGCAGAAACCATTGCTGCGGGCCTATTCGATCGCATCACCCGCTTGGGATGATGAGTTGGAGTTCTATTCCATCAAGGTACAGGACGGCCCGTTGACGTCGCGCTTGCAACACATTGAACCCGGTGACGAAATCATCCTGCGGCCCAAACCTGTTGGCACGCTGGTGCATGACGCGCTGTTACCCGGCAAACGTATCTGGTTTTTTGCAACCGGCACCGGGTTTGCGCCCTTTGCCTCGTTGCTGCGCGAACCGGAAACCTACGAGAAATTCGACGAAGTGGTGATCACCCACACCTGCCGCGACGTGGCGGAACTGGACTACAGCCGAAAACTGATCGACGACCTCAAGGCGGACGAGATGATGCAAGAGCTGATCGGCACTGAAAACCTTGCCAAGATCCGGTATTACCCGACAACAACCCGCGAACAGAGCCCCAAAATGGGCCGTATCACCACTTTGTTGCAGGACGGCACGGTGTTCAGTGATCTGGGTATCGCGCCGATCAACACAGAGACAGACCGCGCCATGGTCTGCGGCAGCCTTGATTTCAACACCGATATCAAAGCGGTTCTCGAAAGCTTCGGGCTTGAGGAAGGCGCCAACTCCGATCCGAAAACCTTTGTGGTTGAGAAGGCTTTCGTCGGCTAAGGCTTGCGCCCTGCCTTGGGTAGCGTGCCAACGCCACAAAAAGAAACCGCGCCCCCCGATAAAGGGGACGCGGTTTTTTTGCGGTCGCAGGCGTGATCAGAGGTTCAACGCTTCGCGGATTCTTGTCAAAACACCTTCAAGCAACTCGGGATTGTCCTGTGCAGCTTCAAGCGACTTTGTCAGCGTGGTCTTCTGGATCGGACCGAGATCGGAATTTTCGATCATGCCGCTGACTTTTTCCATGTCAAAGCCCTCTGGCGTCAAAAGCTGATCCATCATCGACGGGTCGGTTACTACCGGGGCGGCTTCTTCGGTGCTGGCTGTCGCTGTTTCTGTGGTTGCGTCAGCGGCATCCGTTGCCGCTTCGGTTGTTGTCTCGGCTGCATCGGTTGCTGCATCTGTCGTGCCTTCGGCAACATCGGACGCGGCGTCTGTTGTGCTTTCGGTTGCTTCGACAGTTGCATCAGCGGCGTCGGTTGCTGCATCTGCAGCAGTTGTTGCTGCGTCAGTTGTCGCATCAGCGGCATCAGTCGCAGCGTCGGTTGTCACATCAGCGGCCTCAGTCGCAGCGTCGGTTGTCGCATCAGCGGCGTCAGTCGCAGCATCGGTTGTCGCATCAACAGCGTCTGCAGTGGCATCCGAAGCGGCAGTTGCCGTATCCGTCACCGCGTCAACGCCGTCGTTGGCCGCATCCGTTGTCGCATCTGCAGCAGTTGTTGCTGTTTCGGTCGTGGCCTCAACGGCATCGCCGGTGGCGTCACTGGCAGAATCAACCGCATCGCTCACGGCCGCGGTCGCATCTGTGGCGGCTTCGCTAACAGCTTCTGCTGCCGTGGATGCTGCATCTGCTGCGGCATCAACTGCTTCGCCTGCTGTCTCGGTGACGGCTTCTGCGGCCGTGCTGGCGGCATCGGTGGCGGTATCAACGGCACTGCCGGTCGCTTGGGCGGCATCGCCCGCAAGCTCTGTCGCGGACTTACCGGACCACAGCATATACCCGCCGACAGCAACGATCGCGGCAACAACTATCCAGACAAGATTTCTCATTTATTCGTTCCCTTCGGTTCAGGCTGCGTACATTGTCATAACATAGCGTTCCTGTTGGGCGTCAGATGCGCGTCAAACCTGCCGGAATCAAGGGGAAATTCGTACGCAACGCGCCACCGGCATGAATTTGCGCCTTGAAGAAGCGACGCACGGCGTTTAGCTTGCTACTTCACAAGTTCCCTAACAATCAAAGGACGATCACCATCGCTAGAAGACCACACAATGCGCCGCCGCAACGCGATACAGGCCCGCGCATCAACGACAAGATCCGCTCAACCGAAATTCGTCTGATCGGAGCTGACGGCGAGAACGTCGGCGTTGTCACCCCTTCCCGTGCCATGGAAATGGCTGAGGAAGCCGGACTCGATCTGGTCGAAATCTCGCCCAACGCCAGTCCGCCCGTGTGCAAGATCATGGATTTCGGCAAGTTCAAGTACGAGACCCAGAAGCGCGAAGCCGAAGCGCGCAAGAAGCAAAAGATTATCGAGATCAAAGAGGTCAAGTTCCGTCCGAATACGGATACCAACGATTATGATGTCAAAATGCGCAATGTGTTCAAGTTTCTGGACAACGGCGACAAGGTAAAGATCACCCTGCGTTTTCGGGGCCGCGAAATGGCGCACCAGAACCTTGGACGTGAACTGCTGGAACGCGTGGCCGAGGACACCAAAGAGGTCGGTCGCGTCGAGAACTTCCCCAAGATGGAAGGCCGCCAGATGGTGATGCTGATCGGACCGATGCCGTCCAAAGGCTGACGCTCTTATACCGGATGTGCAAAAGGCCCCCGCAGAATTCGCTGCGGGGGCCTTTTTTCTTTCTATGGGCGCGTTTAGCGCAGAAGGCCGCTGATGTTGCGCACGACCGCACGCCGGTTTGCGGCTTCGGCTTCCAGCGTCGGCACCTTGAGTGAACTCTCGCCATAACCCTGCGTAATCATGTTTTCAGGCGGCACCTCAAAATACTCTGTCAGGGCCAGCGCCACGGTTTCGGCGCGCCGGTCAGACAGCGCAAGGTTGTAGGTGGCGCTTCCTGTGGCGTCCGTATGCCCTTCGACCAGAATGACAGTGCGGGGATCCTGGGCAATCATGTCGCGGATCGAGGTCCCGATCCGGGCCAGCGCACGTGCCTGTTCGGGCCGGATTGCGGCGGAGCCCGTTTCAAAGCGCACTGCGTCCAGTTCAAGCTGCGGTGCAAGGGCACGTACTTCTTCAATTTCGCGCACTTGGCGCAAAGAGAACCGTTGCGTTTGTCCGGCACGCAGTTCAGCGGCAAGGGCCTGTCGTAGGTCATCTTCGGACTGCAACAAGCTGGCCTGACGCGATCCATCAATCACCTGCGGCAACTCGGAAACCACGACTTCCTGCTCATCAACCGTGTCGTCAATAATCACGGTCGGGTTGCCTTGGGGATCGACATTGACCCGGCGCAGCACAGTACCATCCCGGCTCAGCACGGTGATAACACGGCTGCCATCAGGCTTTGTCACCAGAGTGCGGGTTGAACCATCGTCGTAGGTGCGCGTCTGCACCTTGTCGCCCGGACGGCGGATCAGGGCCGCATCATCCTTGAGCACACGCAGATCACCTTCGGGGCTTTCCACAACAACGCGGTCTCCTGTGCGGCTGACGACTTTGTCCCCGTTCTTCAGGACCGAACCCACGACAACCGCGCCAAGCCCGAGCAACAGAACCTTTTCGAACTTGGAGAGCCCGCTGTCGCCATCGCCGGTCACGGCGGTCGAAAATTCCTCATCGGAGCTGCGCGCACTTTCCTGCGGAACCACTTCTTCTGTGGCGCCGTCCAGATCGGTGTCATCTGCCGTAGCCGCTGCGGCCTGCCGCTCTGCGCGACGTTCCGCGCGACGCTCCTCGCGCCGTTGCTCACGGGCTTCGGCGTTTTTGGCGGCATTTGCAGCGTCCTCTGCTGCGCGTGCCTCTGCGCGGCGCTTGGCCAGCAAATCCTGTGCCTCGGCGACGTTATTCGCTTGCCCGCCATCGATCAGGTTAAAGATCCGCCATTCCTCGGCGGATTGCACGACCTGCTCGTTCAACATGCAGGGCAATGCGGTCTCGTTAGCGCGCGGCCCGCACTGGGGAAGATCGGCCACGGGCATTGTCACCTCTGGCAGAGTCGAGCCCTCCGCCTGCGGAGCCTCTTCTTTCTCTGCTTTCTTTGCGTTTTCGGCGCGTCGCTCGGCAAGAATGGCCTGAGCTTCGTTTACGTTGCCGGCCTGACCTTTTTCAATCAGGTTATAGATCCGCCATTCTTCGGCGTTTTGCACGACTTGCGCGCCCATCTGGCAGGGCAGCGGCGCGTCATTTGGTTTGGGTCCGCATTGAGGCAAGCTTGTTTCTTGCGTGTCTTGCTGGGCCGGTGCATCTGCCTGCTCCTGGCTCGCATCGTCCCCCGCACGACGCTCTTCGAGAAGGGCCTGTGCTTCGGCAACATTGCCTGCGCGGCCACGACTGATCAGCGAGTAGATGTGGAATTCTTCGGACGAGTTTACGGTTTGATCGCCAATCCGGCAGGGCAAAGGCACACTGTTGGCACGATCGCCGCAGTTGGGAAATTCAGCCTCGTTTGTCTCTGCTTCAAGGATTGCGCGCGCTTCGTCTTTGGTTTGCGCCAGGCCCCGTCCGATCAGATCAAGAGTGTGCCATTCCTCGGCGGAACGGGCAACGCCGCCAGCCATCTTGCAGGGATATTCACTGTTGGTGGACTCTGTGCTGCATGCGGGCAATTCGCCCTGCGCAACAACGCCGGTCGGCAGCGCAAGCGACAGGCTTAACACCGCCGACAGCGCTGGTTTAAGAAAAGTATTCATTAAGTGTTCCTCAAGTGTTGTAAGGCACCGTTCGGGCGGCGCTTGGTTTTCTACTGTTCCAACTGGCAGCGAGGTGCAGGAGTTCCCGGAAAAGTGCTCAATTCTCTAAAGAAACATCCCGTTTTCGGGAGTGGTGAGGACCGGCACACAGTTAACAAACCGTTCAGCGACCGTCGCACTGACCCTCAGGATCCCATCATGTTCCATTGCTGTGGCCTCCGTTATCCTGCCCGACAGCCCGGACTGGATTACTCAACCACACCTATGTCATGTTATCCAATATCATCAGCAAAAAGCCGCGCCCGATGAACGGACGCGGCTCAAAACCCTGTCAACCCGGCATTGTTCAGCCGATCGCGGTAACCGCGCGTTTTGTCATCACACCAATCAGATGCGCACGATAGGCACCGGTTCCGTGCAGGTCGCTGATCATGTTGCTGCCATCCACACTTAGCCCTGCCAGCGCATCGGCAGAGAAGTTCGACGACAGCGCCGCTTCGGCCTCGCTCCAGCGGAACACGCCATCGTTGGAGGCGCCTGTGATGGCCACCCGGACCCCGTCCGCGAACTTTGCGACAAAAGCCGCAACCAGCGGAAACCGCGATGCCGGCTGGATGAACTTTTCATAATGCCCAGCCTGAGGAATCGGGAACTTCACTTCGGTGACGATCTCCCCTTCTTCGAGTGCGGTCTCGAACAAGCCCATGAAATAATCATCGGCCGCAATTTCGCGCGTGTTGGTCACAATCGTTGCCCCACTGGCAAGCGCCCCTGCGGGATAGCAGGCGGACGGGTCGTTGTTGGCCAATGACCCGCCAATCGTGCCCCGATTGCGCACGGCAGGATCACCGATCCGCGCAGCGAGTCCCGCAAGTGCCGGATAGTGCGCTGCCGCTTGCGCCGCGACAGTGGCATGCGTGGTGCCCCCGCCGATGCAGAGCTGCCCGTCATCACCGATCCTGACACCTTTCATCGCATCGATGCCGCTGAGCGACACCAACACCGACGGTGCGGCCAGACGCGCCTTCAATGTCGGGATCAAGGTTTGCCCCCCGCTCAAGGGCTGCGCTTCTTCCTGGCCCAAAGCCTGAACCGCATCTGCGATTGTGGTGGGCTTGCTTATCTCAAAGTTATACATCTTCTTTCCTTCCCAGAGGCAGGGTTGGCCACTCAGAATGCCAACACCCTATTTCCAAATGCTTCAAAATCCGGGGGTCCGGGGGCTGCCCCCGAAATCCCCAACCTCTCATCTCACCCGTTCATCGCGGCCCAGACACGGCCCGGTGACACAGGCATGTCGATATGCCCGATATTATGCCCGCCAGACCGCATTGCATCCAACACCGCATTGATGACGGCCGGTGGCGATCCGATTGCCCCCGCCTCGCCACAACCTTTGACACCCAAGGGGTTGTGCGTACAGGGCGTCTGGCAGGAGTGATCCACATCGTACATCGGCAGATCACTCGCACGCGGCATCGCGTAATCCATGTACGATGCACTGAGCAATTGCCCGTCGCTGTCATAGGTGCAGTTCTCCAGCAAGGCCTGCCCGATCCCTTGCGCCAGACCACCATGCACCTGACCGGTGACAATCATCGGATTGATGATGTTGCCAAAGTCGTCTGCTGCCGAAAACCGCTCAATGGTGACCTGACCTGTTTCGGGGTCAAGCTCCACCTCGCAGGCATAAGCGCCCGAAGGATAGGTAAAGTTGGAGGGGTCATAAAACGCCGTCTCTTCCAAGCCCGGCTCAATGTCCTCAAGCGGGTAATTGTGCGGCACATAGGCGGCAAGCGTGACATCACCCCAGGCAACAGACTTGTCTGTGCCTGCAACGCTGAACGCACCATCTTTCAGCTCGATATCCCCTTCGGAGGCTTCCAGCAGGTGCGAGGCGATCTTCTTGGCTTTGGCGATGATTTTTTCGGTCGCCCTGACCATGGCCGACCCGCCCACCGCGATGGAGCGGGAGCCGTAGGTGCCCATGCCCATCGGCGTGCGTGCGGTATCGCCGTGCACGATATCGATCATGTTCTCGTCGATGCCGATCATCTCCGCGACCACCTGTGCAAAGGATGTCTCGTGGCCTTGCCCGTGGCTGTGTGAACCGGTCATCACGACCAGCCCGCCGGTGGCATTGACCCGCACTGTGGCGCTTTCATAAAGCCCCGCACGCGCACCCAACTGGCCAACAAGGTTGCTGGGCGCGATGCCGCAGGCCTCAATATAGCAGTTCACACCAAAGCCGCGCAGCTTGCCCTTGGCCACGGATGCCGCACGTCGCGCAGCAAAACCGCCCATGTCCGCCATCTCTTCCAGCTTGTCCATCGTGGCGACATAATCACCGGTGTCGTATTCCACCGCCACCGGTGTGGCATAGGGGAACTCGGTGATAAAGTTCTGGCGGCGCAGCTTGATCGGATCAACGCCCAGTTCATGCGCCGCCTTGTCCACCAGACGCTCCAACTGGAACGTGGCTTCGGGCCGTCCGGCACCACGGTATGCGTCCACTGGCACCGTATTGGTGAACACGGCCTTAACGTTCACATAGATCAGGGGCGTCTTATAGTTCCCCGCCATCAATGTGCCGTGCAACCATGTCGGGACAGACGGTGCAAAAGTGGACAGATACGCGCCCATGTTCGCATAGGTATCGGTGCGCAGGGCGGTAAAGTTATTGTCCTTGTCCAGTGCCAGTTCAATCTTGGTGACGTGATCGCGGCCATGAGCGTCCGACATGAACGCTTCCGACCGGGTTGATGTCCATTTGACCGGACGGTTGATTGCCTTGGCGGCAAAGGTGCAGAACGCCTCTTCCTGATAGTGAAAGATCTTGGTGCCAAAGCCGCCACCGACATCAGGCGCAACCACGCGCAATTTGTGTTCCGGAATGCCCAGCACAAAGGCCCCCATCAGCAGCCGGATCACATGCGGGTTCTGTGACGTTGTGTAAAGCGTGTGTTCACCATCCGAGCGGTTGAAGTCACCCACAGCGACGCGCGGCTCCATCGGATTGGCAACCAGACGGTTATTCACCAGTTCCAGCGTTGTAACATGGGCGGCCTCATCAAAGGCCTTCCAGACCGCGTCTTTGTTCTCCTCGACAAAACCCCAGTCATAACAAAGGTTTGACGTCAGATCATCGTGTACCTTGGGTGCACCTTCCTTGACCGCGTCTTTCATGTTGATGACAGCGGGCAGATCGGTGATATCCAGTTCGATTGCTTCGGCAGCATCCCGTGCCTGTGCCAGTGTTTCGGCCACCACTGCTGCAATCGGCTCTCCAACGTGGCGTACCTTGCCCGATGCGAGAACGGGGTGCCCGGGTTCCTGCATCGGCTCGCCGTGTTTGTCCGTTACCTGCCATCCACAGGGCATACCGCCAACGCCTTCAAAGTCGGTCGCGGTAAAGACCTTGACCACACCGGGCATGCCTTCGGCCCTGGATGTGTCGACGCTGTTCAACGTGCCATGCGCGATGTCCGAGCGCAGGAAATGCACATAGGCTTGTCCGCGCAGGTTGATATCGTCGGTATATTTTCCATTCCCGGTCAGAAAGCGCACGTCTTCACGCCGCTTGCTGCTGGCTCCAATTCCGCCGTCTTTAGGCATGGTAGTTCCTCCCTAGGTGGGGTGCACCATCAGGTGCACCTTACGATAACGCCTCTGTGGTTCCCGTAAGGCGGGCATCCTGCCCGCCCCCGCCCAGAGGTTATTCCTGATGCAATCCGAACCGCACACCGCGCGGATCCGTACAGGTTGCAAAACGGCCAAAACCGGGGGCATCGGCGATCTCTCCCATCAACGCGCCCCCTGCAGATTTGACCTTGGCCACCGCCACTTCGATGTTGTCTACACTAAGGTAAGGCACCATGCAGGGTGTCCCCTCCTCGTGCATCCCGACCTTGCGTGTACCATCGGTGAAATAGCCGCCCGACCCGCCTTCCATTTCGGTCCATGTCCAGCACATCACGCCCTCGAAAAAGGCTGTGGTGCTGGCGGTATCGTCTGTACCGATCTCGATGAAGTCGGGCGTGGCCATTGCTATTCCGCGGCGATCGCGCTGACGTCCTGACCAGATGCGGCCATGATCGCCTTGACGATGTTGTGATAGCCTGTGCACCGGCAGATGTTGCCATCCAGATAGTGACGGACGTCGGCCTCGGTCGGCTTGGGATTGTCCTTGAGCAGTGCTGCGGCGGACATCACCATGCCCGGCGTGCAGAATCCGCACTGAAGCCCGTGATGGTCCTGGAACGCCTGCTGAATGACATTCAGTGATCCGTCCGCATTGGCTTGGCCTTCGATGGTGGACACTTCCGCGCCCTCCGCCTCGACGGCGAACATTGTGCAGGATTTCACTGCCTCCCCGTTTACGTGAACCACGCAGGCGCCGCATTGACTGGTGTCACAGCCGACATGGGTGCCGGTAAGGCCCTGATCCTCTCGCAAAAACTGAACCAGCAGCGTGCGGCCTTCAACCTCGCCCGACGCAGCTTTTCCGTTCACGGTCATACTGACCTTTGCCATGACATCCTCCCTTTTGGTGTTCGCATTTGAAAAGAGTTAAGCACGCCAAATCGCTGATGAGAACAGGAAAATTTCCCGCACTCATAGTTTGTCGGCCTGTTCGGCAAGATAATGCAAGATGCCGCGACGCAGCGTCACCCGCCGCGTCGGGGTTGAGGTCGCGTCGGTATTTCCTTGAGCAATCCACCCACCCCCATGCGCGCGATATCGCCCGATGAAACCGCGATCCCGCAGACCACCCGGGACAAAACCCAATCCGCGCCGTTCAGCGCAGGCGAACGTGCGCACCCCGGCAAGCCGATGATTGCACGCCCCTTCAATTCTCCCAGAAACAGCAGGTTGCCCGGGTCGACAGGCATCCCGAACCGTTCAACGTGCCCGCCCGATGCGCGCAGCGCCGCAGGTGCCACATCGTCACTGTCTGACGTGGCCGACCCCGTCAGGATCAGCACCAGATCTTCTTGAGACGCAGCAATGGCGCCCGCCAGCGCCTCCACACGGTGCGCCACCATCTGGGTAGCGCACAGATCGACGCCAAGCGCCTCGAGCCGCGCGGCGATGGCATCGCGCCCTTTTTCACCGGCCCCGTCCGGCACTTCGGTGATGATCAACCGGGCGTTTGACAATTCGGGTACGGCCAGCCGCACCGCATCCTGCGCCGCGACGCAGGCTGCCGCCAGCGCCTCTCCGGGCACAGCATAGGAAATGATCTTGATGGTCGCGATCATACCGCCGGAGCGCATCTGCTGCATCTGCGGCACTGTCGCGACGGTAATCATCGGGTGCACCATATTCACCGCCTCAATGGCGGCCACATCGAGCACAACGACCCCCGGCCCAGCGGCCAGAATGTTGCTGCGTCCTGTGAACGCATTGCTGATGGTCACGCCGGTGCCGTGCCCGGCCAGCGCCTGCGCGAGCTGTGCAGCCGCTGCGTTTTCACCCACATCTGTCTCGTCCAGAACGGCTGCGATTACTTCCGTCGTTCCTGCGTCTCTCAGCGCGGCAACATCTTCTGACGACAACACCCGCCCTTTTCGCATTTTGCCAGACGGTAACGACATCGAATGCGCCAGAACAGCGCCCTCTGCCAGTGACAACGGGGTTGGACCGAACTTCATCCCTGCCTCAACGCGGATATGATCTGGGCCAGAATGGATACGGCAATTTCCGCGGGTCCGGAGGCCCCGATGTTAAGTCCGACAGGCCCGTTGATCCGCGCGATATCGTCCGAACCAAATCCCGCGTCACCCAATCGCGCGATCCGCGCCGCATGGGTGCGCTTGCTGCCCAATGCCCCGATGTAAAACGCGTCGGAACGCAGCGCGATTTCCAACGCGGGATCGTCGAGCTTGGGATCATGGGTCAGCAAGACCAAGGCAGTCCGCGCGTCAACACCAAGTTCCTTCAATCCTGCATCCGGCCAGTCGTTGACAAGGCGGGTCTCCGGAAACCGCGCGGCGGACCCGAAAGCCTCGCGCGGGTCAATAACCACCGGATCAAAGCCCGCGGTACGCGCCATGCCAACCAGTGCCTGCGCGATATGCACACCGCCAACGATGATCAGCCGCAAGGGCGGGTTGTGGATGCCCACAAATGTTGCGCCGTCCTCTGACACCCCTGAGCGGTCCATGCGAAAACGGTCCTCATGACCGCCTCGCACCAAATCTCGCGCTGATCCGTCCAGCGCGACTTCGTAAGCGACAGCCTCCCGCGCCGCGCGTGCTTCAACCAGCGCCTGCAATGTCGCAACAGGCATTCCTCCTGCGCCGACAGGCTCCACCAGAATACGAATCGTCCCGCCACAGGCCAGACCTACGGCAAAAGCATCCCCGTCACTCACCCCGTATTCTAGCAAGCGGAGTGTACCGTCCTCTATGGCCTCCAACGCCTCGACCACAACAGCGCCTTCGACGCAGCCGCCCGAGACCGACCCCTGCATCTCGCCAGTGCCTGATACCACCAGTTGCGCGCCCGTGCGCCGCGGCGCGGACCCCCAAGTGTCGATCACTGTCGCCAGTGCCGCGCCCTGCCCGGCCTGCACCCATTCCAGCGCTTGCTCCGGTTCTCTTCCGATCTGCGTCATAGCGTTCTCAACCCTCTCTCTGGTTCGGAGTTACCGTGCTTTTTCTGATAGATGTTATCATGTGCTGTCAGCGATGGTGCACAGGGTGGCGGGGTGCCGGGCGATTGCCAAGCAAAATCCACACGAGGACCTATGCAGCCACAAACAATCTATGTTGTGGCGTGCAGCCGTTCAATTGCCCGCACCCACGGCTTGCACGTACCCCCTATGGCTATTACATCTTCCTTGACACCTTTCGCAGCCGGAGCGACCCAATGCCCATGCAAGCCCAAGAAATAAAAGACCTCCTGCGCGAGAGCTTTCCCGAAGCGGAAATCACTGTCGAAGGCAGCGACGGCGTACATATGGCCGCGATGGTCATCGACGAGAGCTTTCGCGGCAAGAACCGTGTCCAGCAACAACGTGCTGTCTATGCGGCCCTGAAGGGCAAAATGGATGGCGCAAGCGGGGAATTGCACGCCCTTGCCCTGACCACCAAAGCGCCTGCATAACATGGCCTGGGCTTGGATCATCGCGAGTATCCTGGGCGTCGTTGCCCTGATTTGCTTTGCCCAATACCGCGGGGCGCGCGCCACCTATACGCCCCTCGCCAACCGCCAGCCCGAACGCCGCGCCGTCGGCGGTGTCCCTCTCGGGATGGAAGCCATCGACCTTGACAGCGTGAACAGTGCGGCGCGGCGGAATGAAAGCCTCGAACGCGGCCACACCAACTGGACAAACCGGGGTGGCATAGCCGCCGCAACAGATGTCGCGCCGATGGCGGATGACGAAACCTATGCCAAGCGGTTCCACACCGCCTTTATCAAAGACAAGAAACACAAGGATCAAACATCATGAGCGATGCAGCAACCAAGATCAAAGACCGGATCACCGCAAATGACGTGGTGCTTTTCATGAAAGGCACCAAGGAAATGCCGCAATGCGGTTTCTCTTCCCGTGTGGCGGGCGTCTTGAATTACATGGGCGTGGATTTTGCCGATGTAAATGTTCTGGCCGATGACACTATCCGTCAGGGTATCAAGGAGTTCTCCGACTGGCCCACGATCCCGCAACTCTACGTCAAAGGCGAATTTGTCGGCGGCTGTGACATCATAACCGAAATGACCCTGTCGGGTGAACTCGACACATTGTTTACAGAAAACGGTGTGACCTACGACAAGGAAGCGGCGGACAAAATTCGCGAAGCCAACGGTTAAGCAAATAAAAAAGGTGGGCGCAATGCCCACCTTTGCGTTATATCCTTCAAAGGGTGCGCATTTTCAGCACCCTTTCCCCTAAGCGGCAGAACCGGCTTTTTCCTCGACTTCCGCAGCGAGGGATTCGGCGCGCGCGGCGAGTTCTGCCAGTGTATCGGTCACTGCTTGCGGCACCACCGGCACCTCGATGCGCTCTGGCTCTATGGTGACGTTGCGCAGACCGGCAAGCTCTGCCTCCCGCTCGGCAAGTTCGGCGCGCACATCGGCAATCTTGTCCTCGACACTTGCAGTCTTGTCGGCCAACAGAAGGCCCGCCATCAGCAGCATCCGCGCTTCGGGCATACGGCCTACCTGATCAGAGAGCACCTGTGCCTCGTCGTCCAGCATTTTGGCGGCGGATTGCAAATAGCTTTCCTCCCCCTCCTGACAGGCCACATCAAAAGAACGACCGCCGATCGTGATCCGAATCTCGGGCATTATGCGTCCCCTTCCAATGTGTGTTCTTTGGCGTTTTCAACCAGCGGGCCAAGTGCGGCCAGAATCGCGCTGGCCTCGGCCACATCGGTCGCACGTGCGGCGCGCAGCCCTTCGAGTTCGGCCATCATTGCCTTGTTGATCAGGTCGGCGTCCCCCACACCTTCGGCATTGGCATCGCGCAGCGCCTCGCACACCTCCTGCAATTGCTGGTTGGCGCGGCGCACCCGTTGCAGTTCGACATCAAGCTGGCTCATGCGTGCGTCGGCCTCTTCCAGATGTGCGCGCATTTCCGCCATTTCCGCGTCCGAGCGGGTCTTGAGCGCACGCACCCGTGCGCTCAACTGTGCATTTGCGGTGCGTTCCTCTTCCAGTGCCTGAGCCGTTTCGGGGTCCGGTCCGGCACTTGTTGAGCCTATCCTGTCAACACCCTGCGCAATCCGGTCAATCGCGGCGGTGATACGGCCCTGCAATTCTTCGATATTACTCATAACTCAGGTACTCTCCCGTAGGCGGTCATGTTGTGCAGCGGCTCCAACGGCGTCCGAATCGCTCCGCGCCCTGCAATAGTGGCAATCCTACCCAAAGTGTCACGCAATTGCGCCCCCCTTTCAATTCAGGACGTTGAACGGCGAAGTTGATCCATCGCGGCAAGGCCGGCACCCTTCTGTTCAAGGCTTTGGCTTGAACTTTGCGGGTTGGCTGGTATGCACGGGCAAATCGGCGTCAAATCCCTTCAAAAGCCGACCCCTCAAAAGCCAAACCCCTTAAAAGGATGCACCCCCTTGGATCTTTCAGCCCGCGCCGCCGCCCATCCCGACCACTGGTCCAAAGCAACCGCCATTCGTGCCCTGACACTCGATGCCGTGGCCGCGGCAAATTCAGGCCATTCGGGCATGCCGATGGGCATGGCGGATGTGGCAACTGTCCTGTTTGAAAAGCACCTCAAGTTTGATGCCGCCAACCCGAAATGGCCGGATCGCGACCGCTTTATCCTGTCCGCCGGTCATGGTTCGATGCTGCTGTATTCCCTGCTGCACCTTGTAGGCGACGTGCAATTCCCGATTGATGAGATCAAGAACTTCCGCCAGATGGGCCACCGCACGGCAGGTCATCCGGAGAATTTCCTTGCCGATGCCATTGAAACCACCACAGGCCCCTTGGGTCAGGGCCTCGCCAATTCGGTCGGTTTTGCAATGGCCGAGGAAATCCTGCGCGCGCGATTTGGCAAGAAAGTGGTCGATCACCATACCTACGTCATCGCAGGCGACGGGTGTTTGATGGAGGGCGTGAGCCAGGAGGCGATCACCCTCGCCGGCCGCTATCAGTTGAGCAAGCTGATCGTGATGTGGGACAACAACAACATAACCATCGACGGCCCCGTCACCCTGTCGGACCGCACCGATCAGGTGGCGCGCTTTGCTGCTGCCCAGTGGCACACCATTGAAATCGACGGTCATAACCCTGATGAAATCGACGCCGCCCTGACAGAGGCGCGCACCTCCGACAAGCCCACGATGATCGCGTGCAAGACCCACATCGCGCTGGGTCACGCAGCGCAGGACACCTCCAAGGGTCACGGGGCGTTGACCGACGCCGATCAACTGATCGCTGCGAAAGAAGCCTACGGCTGGAAATCCGGACCCTTCGAGATACCTGCCGACGTGAAATCGAGCTGGGAAGCGATTGGCGCGAAAGGTGCGGACGAACGCAAGGATTGGGAAGAGCGTTTCGATGCGATGTCCAAGTCCAAACGCGAGATTTTCAATCGCACATTGGCGGGCGAGGCCCCCAAACGCCTGAGCGCCACGATCAAGGCGTTCAAGAAGCAGATGAGCGAAGCTGCGGCCAAACAGGCGACGCGATCCTGCTCTGAAAAAGTGTTGGAAGTCTTGAACCCGATCATGCCCGAGACCGTTGGCGGATCAGCGGATCTCACAGGGTCGAACAATACCAAGACAGGCGATATGGGTGTCTTTGACATTGAAAATCGTGGTGGGCGTTATGTCTATTGGGGTATCCGCGAACACGGCATGTCTTCTGCGATGAACGGTATGGCGCTGCACGGGGGGATCCGTCCCTACGGCGGTACATTTATGTGCTTTACCGATTACGCCCGCCCCGCCATGCGGCTTGCCGCGCTGATGCAGATCCCGACGGTGTTTGTCATGACCCACGACAGCATCGGCCTTGGCGAAGACGGCCCGACCCACCAGCCGGTTGAGCATCTGGCAATCAGCCGCTCCACCCCGAACACCTATGTGTTCCGCCCCTGTGACGCGGTGGAAACCGCCGAAAGCTGGGAACTGGCACTGACCATGACCAACAGTCCCTCGGTGCTGTCCCTGACCCGTCAGGGACTGCCCCACATGCGGGTGGAGCACAAGAACACCAACGTGACGGCCAAAGGCGGGTATGTGTTGGCGGACGCGGAAGGTGCCAAACGTCAGGTCATCCTGATCGCGACAGGATCCGAAGTCCATGTCGCGATGGCCGCACGCGAGGCATTGCAGGCTGAAGGCATCGGGGTTCGTGTCGTCTCCATGCCTTGTATGGAACTGTTCGCCGAGCAGGACGAAGCCTATCGCAAGCGGGTACTGCCCGGTGGCGCGGTGCGGATCGGGATCGAGGCTGGCGTGCGTCAGGGATGGGATCGCTGGCTGCTTGGCGAACGTGGAAAATGGGGCAAGGCCGATTTTGTCGGCATGGACCGTTTTGGCGCCTCTGCCCCTGCCGAAGAACTGTTCGAGAGATTCGGCTTTACTGCCGAAAACGTTGCAGCCCGGGCAAAAGCCCTGCTGTAACGCGCCTTAACGCTCTGAGAAGCCCCTCAAATACGCTGCGGGGCTTCTTTTGAGCGTAAATGTGCCTGTCTGTGTGTCCGCTAGGCATTAAACTGCCAAAAATTTACGATTTCTCAATATTTTACGTGAAATCCTGAAAACATAACCTATGGTTGTGAACAGGAAGTACATAACCTATGGTTGTGGTTGGGAGGTAAAAGGTATGGCATTGGGATACACATTAACGGCAACGACTTTTGCTGCCCTATGCGGTATCGTCTGGCTTCTTTTGGGGGGCACATTCCTGCAGGCAGTGGCGGTATATCTGGTCAGTGGTCAGGTCCTCTTGCTGAGCTTGTTCGGTCTTGCACTGTTAAGGGCACCCCAAAGCGATGAGGCAGACAGGCAGCGCTGATCACGGGAACTGGTCAGGCGCTCGCCGATTGTCTGTGAAACACCGCGCGCCACAGCGGGGTGATGATTTTTTCCCCCAAGGGAATCAACACCAGACCCAACGTCAATCCGAATATCCCGTCCATTGCAGCAGTTGCGAACCATTCGACTGCACCTTCCATCCAGACCGGCACCAGATGCCCGACCCAGACCGCACCGCTGTGGATCAGATCATACGGCAGCCCATATCCCAGATCCTTGAACCCGTGCAGAATGATTGAGCCGCCAACCCACAGCATCGCGGCCGTCCCGATCACCGTCAGCAGATGCAGAAAACCGGGCATACCGCGCACCAAGGCGCGTCCTGCTTTGCGGGTCAGACCCAGCCGCCCGTGATTGGCCATCGCGAGGCCCAGATCATCCATTTTCACGATCAGCGCGACGGCACCATAAACCGCCACCGTGATCATAACTGCAACCGCCGCCAATGTTGCCGCCTCCATCCAGAACGTGCTCGGCGGGATCGCGGCCAGCGCGATGGTCATGATCTCGGCTGACAGGATAAAATCGGTCTTGATAGCCCCCGACGCCTTTTTCTCTTCAAGGAGTGCCGGATCAAGATCTTCTTCAGTGTCGCCGGGGTATTCTTCGTGACCGTGGCTCAACCCCAAGGCATGGGCGACCTTCTCTGCGCCTTCAAAACACAGATAAGCCCCGCCCAACATCAACAACGGCGAAATCAGCCACGGCGCGAAATTGGTCAGCAACAGGCCCACGGGCAATAGAAAAACCAGCTTGTTGCGCAATGATCCTTTGGTGATGCGCCAGATCACCGGCAGTTCGCGGTCGGCCTTAAACCCCTGAACGTATTTCGGCGACACCGCAGCGTCATCAATGACGGCCCCGGCGGCCTTGCTGCCCGCTTTGGCCGCCTGCCCGATCACATCATCAACCGAAGACGCCGCCACTTTGGCAATCGCCGCCACGTCATCCAACAGGGCAATCAATCCGCTCATCTGTCATTCCTTCATACCTGAACGGGAAACATAGCATGGCCCAGGGTGGCGGCAACCGCCGCCTTTACCGCTAACATGCCTGTTTAGCGCTAACATATTAAAACAAAACGACATTCCCTCTTTCGCCCATTGCCGCGCGCCAGATATAGAGCGCCCAACAGCAGCAGGCAGAGGAAGACGCATATGACCATCAAAGTCGGCATTAACGGGTTTGGCCGCATTGGCCGTTGCACTCTCAGCCATATCTCGTCCTCTGCGCGTGAAGATATTCAGGTGGTCAAGATAAACGCCACCGGACCTCTGGAAACCGCCGCTCACCTGATCAAATATGATTCTGTCCATGGCCGTTTCCCGAACGAAATCAGGGTCGACGACGGGTATATCAACCTTGGCAAGAACGACATCGAAGTGATGTCGACCTATCATCTGGACGAATTGGACTGGACGGGCTGCGATGTTGTTCTGGAGTGCACAGGCCAGTTCAATGACGGCAACAAGGCAAATGTGCACCTTGAACAGGGTGCCAAACGCGTCCTGCTGTCTGCTCCCGGCAAGAACGTGGACCGTACTATTGTGTATGGCGTGAACCATCACGAGTTGAAAAAATCTGACAGGATGATCTCGAACGGGTCTTGCACGACCAATTGTCTGGCCCCGCTGGCCAAGGTGATGCACGACGCGATCGGAATCGAATCCGGGTTGATGACAACCATCCACAGCTACACCGGCGACCAGCCCACGCTGGACCGGCGGCACAAGGATCTGTACCGCGCCCGCGCTGCTGCAATGGCGATCATCCCGACCTCGACAGGGGCTGCAAAAGCATTGGGTGAGGTTCTGCCCGCCCTCAAAGGCAAGCTGGACGGCACCGCAATGCGGGTGCCCACCCCAAACGTCTCTGCGGTCGATCTGACCTTTACCGCATCGCGTGATGTGACGGTCGAAGAGGTTAACGCTGCCGCCCGTGCCGCCGCTCAAGGGCCTATGAAAGGCGTATTGGGCTATGACCCGGAGCAAAAAGTCAGCATCGACTTCAACCATACCGAAGAGAGCTGCATCTTTGCCCCCGATCAAACCATTGTTGTGGCGGGACGCACGGTTCGGGTGCTTGGCTGGTACGACAACGAATGGGCGTTCTCTGTGCGTATGGCCGACGTGGCCGTTGCAATGGGATTACTTGGCTGACTTGTCAGTGAGCGCCGCCCCTGCCATATCGGGTGCAGCGCGCCCCCAGTTCAAAGTGACCCGTGACAAACCGCATTGCCCTCATTCTTGCCGTTATTCTGATTGCAGCGGTTGCGGCAGACACACTGCTCTTCGGCAACGAGCATCTGGTGTTCCTCAGCAGAAAAATGCTTGAGCTGATCGAATGGCTGGC
Organism: Sulfitobacter sp.; assembly: GCA_049645905.1. GTDB lineage: Bacteria > Pseudomonadota > Alphaproteobacteria > Rhodobacterales > Rhodobacteraceae > Sulfitobacter. The sequence continues at coordinate 1,049 of JBARUV010000096.1, read as the reverse complement.
CTTCTGGCGGTAGCACCGCAGCGGCATCTGCCAAATTCTGAACGGGCGCAGCCAGACGTGCGACCCAAAAACATTGTATCGGTACTTTTTTCCACCCCCTGTCCCCGTTGACACGGCCGTTCAGGCACGCATTTTCTGGTCAGACTATAATTTGATCAAAAGGTGGCGGCATGACAATCAAGCTGGGGATCAACGGATTTGGCCGCATTGGTCGCAACGTCTTGCGTGCCTTGATGGAGCGCGCGCCGGGCGATCTGGAAGTTGTCGCGATCAATGATCTTGCCCCGCTGGAAACCAGTGCACATCTTTTTGAATTTGACAGTGTGCATGGGCGGTATGGTCGCCCCATAACCCTTGGCGCATCGACCATAGATGTGGGCCGCGGCCCGATCCGTGTCACGGCCGAGCGTGCGCCGGACAAATTGCCGTGGGATGACGTGGATATCGCATTGGAGTGTACCGGATTTTTCCGCAGCCCTGAGAAGGCATCGCTGCACCTGGAGAATGGATCAAAGCGCGTTCTTATCTCTGCCCCAGCGAAAGGGGACATAAAAACAATAGTCTACGGGGTGAACCATGATCAGATCACTGCGGCGGATAGGATCCTCAGTAATGCCTCCTGTACCACAAACTGTCTCGTTCCGGTGGCGCATGTCCTGCACGAAACCTTTGGCATTATCCGCGGCCACATGACAACTGTGCACAGCTATACCGGTACGCAGCCGTTGCACGACAGCGCGCATGACGACCTTTATCGCGCCCGTGCGGCAGCCCTGTCGATGATCCCCACAACCACGGGCGCAGCTGAAACCCTTGGCGTGGTTCTGCCGCATCTGGACGGGTTAATCACCGGCACGGCCATACGCGTTCCCACGCCCAATGTCTCTTGTGTGGATCTTGTGGTCGAAACCGGCAGAAGCGTTTCGCGAGAGGACGTTAATTCCACGATGGAGGCTGCTGTTGATGCGCTCTCGGGCGTGCTGGGTGTCACCGACCGCAAACTTGTCTCGACGGATTTCAACCATGATCCGCGCTCGGCGATCTTTGCC
>JBARUV010000095.1:0-30006 GCA_049645905.1 Sulfitobacter sp. | reverse complement strand
ATCGAAACTTGGCGGACGCGCTTCCCCGAGTGAGGATAGGTCATCACGTTCCACACTGGCCGATGTTTTGAAGAGCCACCAGCAAGGTGCATCAGCGCGACTACCTACGGCGCAAACTGCGCCAAGCATGCCTGTTGTCACAGGTCGAGCGAGATCGTTGGTTGAGTTGAGTCCGGAAAATTTGGCTAGCTTGACCCTTGCGACTAACCTTTCGCTTTGAAGAGCTAGGGAAAATAACTTGGGCGGGACTGCGACACCGCAATATGCGGGTATTCTGAAAGCTCGGAGACCGTGAGATTCTTCCATGGCAGCCTGCGGACTTATGATGAAACACACAGGTGGTCGCGCATGAGATGCCCCGTGGCATCCAGATCAACTCTATGAACCCCATAGTGCTGGAAGAAGCCTGAGAGGTTTACGGCGAGATAAAGTTAGGGTTTCAGACGGTGCCCGGAACCAGTCATGCATCGCAGTGCCATTCCCGACATGGCGCAGGACGTCCGAGGGCGGGGTTGCTAGAAGCTTCATGTCACCGCCCGCGCTGAACGTTCCGGGAACCTCAGTTAGAACCACGGCCGACAGGTCCGGATCGTCGCGCAGCGCCGGAAATATCTGGGCGAAGGCGGAGGACATCTCCTCGGAAAAGGAGTTGCGGGTGTCGGGTCGGTTGAGAGTGACAATGGCGACTCGATCCGAGATGAGACGCTGCATGTGGAGGCCGCGCCGCGCTATGACAGCTTGCAGGTTTGCGAAGAGCAGCATGGCCAAGGCTCTTGCGGCTCCGAAGCGACGGCCACGCAGAACGGGTCGGGCAGTATCTTCATGCCGCTGCTGGCTGGATACCTCATTGGCAATATGCTCGGAGGGTGGCAGGGGATGTCGGCGGGTCAGCCGCTCAACAAAACGTCGGACGGGAAGTTTACAAATGCGGCGCGCTCCAGCACGTTTTCCACCAACAAAGGTGCCGCAAAACTAAGCACCTCGCAATTCACACGGCCCACATCGACCATCGGGAAGAAACCGATGAGTAGTGCGACAGCACGGTCGCGCGGCGGCTTTGGAAAGGGGGCCGGCAGGACGGGTTTCGGCGGGTAAAGAACCCCGTCGCGCTAAGCGTTCAGATCGAATTTGCGGTATCAAGCAACCAGGGCAGTAGGTCGGTCTGGATACGGGCATCGTCCCAGTGACGCCCCGAAACCGAGCAATGCACCGCGGCGCGGGCTCTGCCGTCAGGGCCGCGGATCGGGCAGGCGATCCCGACCTCGCCGATGATCATCTGGTCATGGGTCAGCGCATAACCGGCATCAATCACAGCCTCGATTTGCGCGGCGATCTGGTCGCGGTCCGTCGTCGTGCGTGGCGTATGGGCGTGCGTGTGCCAGTCACGGATCGCGGCTTCACGTTCGGCGGCGGGGAAGGTCGCGATAATAGCCTGTCCGGCAGAGGTACAGAGCGCAGGCACCGTCCGCCCCAGCACCGAAGCGGCAAAAATTGTGCGGTTGCAGGGCAGGCGGGCCGCGTAAATGATGTCCTCGCCCGAAATCTCGGCGAGGTTGACCGTTTCACCGATGCGGCGCGACAGATCAATGAGCTTTGGCAAGGCGCGCGCCACCAGCGCGTCCGACCAGTAGTAGGCATAGGCCATCCGCAGCCACGCGTGTGAAGGCCTGTAACGCCGTGTCGCGGGGTCTTTGTCGAGCATACCTTCGATGTGCAGGGTGTTGGCCAAACGCTGAACAGCGCTTTTATCCAACCCGGTGATCGTGGCCAATTCCCCGAGCGAGAGCTCTGTGTGGGTCTCGTCAAAGGCCCGCAGGACCTGAAGCCCTTTCGCCAATGTGCCGACATAGAGCGTGTTTTGCTTCATTTCAGGCATCTTCATTTCTTTGGTACCGGCGGAATGCAGCAAAGTTCAAATTATACCTTGCATTTGCACATAACCATCGGTGAATAATCATATTACAATCTTATGTATCATTATATGATATCTAGGTCAAATAGGGTTCATCGCAATTCTGCGCGCAGGGCCTGAAAACAGGGAGAACAAGACATGAGACCATCATTTTTAAAGACAACAGCCATCGCGCTTGCACTGTCGATCTCGGCCACCGGCGTCGCGCTGGCAGACAAGTCCGATGACACCTTGCGCGTTGCCTATACAAAAGAGCTCGAGAACGTCGACAGCTACTTCAACTCCTCGCGTGAGGGCGTGGTGTTGCAGCGTGCGATCTGGGACGGGCTGATTTACCGCGACCCCGAAACGAACGAGTACAAGGGCAACCTTGCGACCGCGTGGGAGTGGATCGACGACAAAACGCTGGAGCTGAAACTGCGCGAAGGCGTGAAGTTCCACAACGGTGACGACTTTGATGCCGATGATGTTGTCGCCACGGTGAATTTTGTCGCAACGGAAGAGAACGGCGTCAAAACCCAGCGCAACGTCAACTGGATGGAATCGGCCGAGAAGGTCGACCAGTTTACCGTGCGGATCAAAACCAAGGGGGTTTTCCCGGCGGCGATCGAATTCCTGTCCGGCCCAGTTTCCATGTATCCGGCAGACTATTATGCCGAAGCTGGCCCCAGCGGCATGGGTCTGAAGCCCGTCGGCACCGGCCCGTACAAAGTGGTCGAAGTTGTGCCCGGCCAGCATTTTGTTCTGGAAAAATACGAAGGCTACCACGACAGCCCCAAAGGCCAGCCCAGCATCGGCAAGATCGACATTCGTACAATCCCGGACGTGAATACCCAGATCGCGGAATTGTTCTCGGGCTCGCTGGATCTGATCTGGCAGGTGCCTGCGGACCAAGCTGAAAAGCTGGCCGAGATGGGCGACCAGTTTGTCGTATCCAACGAATCCACCATGCGGGTCGGCTATCTGTCGATGGACGCGGCGGGGCGCTCGTCGATGGAGCCAAATCCCTTCAAGGACCTGAAAGTCCGCCAAGCTGTAAACTATGCCATCGACCGCAAGGCGCTGGTGAACAACTTGCTCAAAGGCAAGTCGAAGGTGGTTTACACTGCCTGTTTCCCAAGCCAGTTCGGCTGCGATCAGAACGTGACCGAGTATGAGTATGACCCTGAAAAGGCCAAGGCACTGCTGGCCGAGGCGGGGTATCCCGACGGGTTCACCACTGAATTCTACGCCTACCGCGACCGCGATTACGCCGAGGCGATCTCCAGCTTTCTGAATGCAGTCGGCATCAAGACCGACTTCAAGATGCTGCAATACTCCGCACTGCGCGAGCTGAACATGAACGGCGAAGTGCCGATGTCTTTCCAGACTTGGGGCAGCTACTCAATCAACGATGCCTCCGCGATGGTCAGCCAGTTCTTCAAGCATGGTAGCCTCGACACCACGCGCGATGACGACGTGCTGGAATGGCTCGATGTGGCAGACAGCTCCAACGATCCTGAAAAGCGCAAAGAGTTCTACACCAAAGCACTCCAGCGCATCGCGGAACAGGCCTATTGGGCGCCGATGTTCAGCTACAATACCAACTACGTCACCAACAAGGACGTGTCCTACACGCCGACGGCTGACGAGGTATTGCGCTTTACCGATATGACCTGGAACTAAAACCATCCTTGCAGGCCCGTTGCATTCACAAGAATGCGCCGGGCCTGTTTATTTTACTGAATTCTCGACACACTCGGGGGGAGGCAGCGGCCCATGCTGGCATTCATCTTGAAACGTTTGGGCCTTGCGGTCCTCGTGGCGCTTACCGTCAGTTTCATCAGCTTTTCACTGCTGTTCCTGTCGGGTGATCCGGCTGCCGCGCTGGCAGGCGAAACCGCCAGCGGCGAGGACGTAGAGGCGCTGCGCCGCCTTTATGGTTTCGACCGTCCGATGCTGGTGCAATACGGCGATTGGCTTTGGCAGGCGGTGCAGGGCGATTTCGGCGAAAGCTATTACTTCAAGCTCCCCGTTTCTACGCTGATCGGGGACCGTTTGTCGGTGACGATGTTGCTGGGCCTGTGCGGCATTACCTTCGCGCTGTTGACGGCGGTGCCTTTGGGTGTCGCGGCGGCGATCCGTCCCAACTCTATTATCGACCGTGTTGCGCTGTTTCTGTCGGTCGCCGGTCAGGCGATGCCGAGCTTCTGGTTCGGTCTGATCCTGATCGTGCTCTTTGGGATTAAGTTGCGCTGGCTGCCGCCTTCGGGCGCATCAAGCTGGCAACATTTCGTGATGCCGACGATTGTGCTGGGTTACTATGCGATGCCCGCGATCATGCGTTTGACGCGGGCGGGTATGCTGGAAGTTTTGAATTCCGACTACATCCGCACCGCACGGGCCAAAGGCGCGGGCGAGGGGCGGGTGCTGTTCAAACACGCGCTGCGCAACGCGATCATTCCGGTAGTGTCCCTTGCGGCGGTGCAGATGGGTTTTATGCTGGGCGGCTCTATCGTGGTGGAATCGGTCTTTGCGCTGCATGGCGCGGGCTATCTCGCCTGGGAGAGCATCGCGCGCAATGACCTTCCGACCGTGCAGGCGCTGATCCTGATTTTCTCGATGTTCTACATCATTTTCACCTTTCTGGCCGACGTGCTCAATGCCTGGCTCGACCCCCGAATGAGGAGCGCGTGAGATGGTTGTCCACATGAAACCGGACCCCCTGCTCGAAGAAATCAGTGGCCCGACGCCGCGGCAAATCCTGCGCAAGCGGGTGACGGGGCACAAAGGGCTGCTCTTTGGGGTGGGCGTGGTGCTGGCGCTGTTAATCGTGGCCATTCTGGCACCGGTGCTTGCCCCGCATGACCCCTATGCGCAAAGCCTTGGCAGTCGCATGATCAAGCCGGTTTTCTTGGGGGGCACCTGGGAGCATCCGCTGGGCACCGACCATCTGGGCCGTGATTACCTGTCGCGGCTGATCTATGGGGCGCGGGTTTCGCTGCTGATTGGCGCGGTGGCGGCGCTGATTTCCGGCGTGATCGGCACGGCGATGGGCGTGGCCGCAGGCTATTTCGGCGGCAAGGTCGATGCGGTTGTAACCTTTCTGATCAACGTGCGGCTGGCAATGCCGGTGGTGCTGGTGGCCCTTGCTGTCGTGGCGATTCTCGGCGGATCGTTGCAGGTGGTGATAGGGGTGCTGGGGTTGTTGCTCTGGGACCGCTTTGCCGTGGTGATGCGCGCCTCGACCTTGCAGGTGCGGCGGCGTGAATATGTCGCCTCTGCGCAGGCGATCGGGGCCTCCACCTCGCGGGTGATCCTGTCCGAGATTATGCCCAATATTGTGAACAACCTCATCGTCATCGTCACGCTTGAGATGGCGCATGCCATTCTGCTGGAGGCGGCACTTTCCTTCCTCGGCCTCGGGGTGCAACCGCCGACGCCCAGTTGGGGCCTGATGGTCAGCGAGGGCAAGAATATGATGCTGTTTGAGCCATGGCTTGTGCTGATCCCCGGCGTCATCCTGTTTTTGCTGGTGCTGGCGATCAACCTGATGGGCGACGGGCTGCGCGACGTTACCGCGCCAGAAAACCGGAGCTGATCATGAACAACGATACCCAAGAACCCTTGCTGAGCGTGCGCGATCTGACGCTGGATATCCCGATGGCAAACGGCGTGCTGCACGCGGTCCGCGGCATTGACTTTGACCTTAGACGTGGCGAGACGCTGTGCATCGTCGGTGAAAGCGGCTCAGGCAAGTCGCTCACATCGCTGGCTATTATGGGTCTGCTCGACAAGAATATCGGGCGCAGTGCGGCACAGCTCGACTTCAACGGGATCGAGTTGACCAAAGCCTCGAACCGCCAGATGCGTGCGCTGCGCGGCGACCGGATCGCAATGATCTTTCAGGAGCCGATGACCTCGCTCAATCCCGCCTTCACCATTGGCGATCAGCTGGTCGAAGCGCTGCACTTGCACCGGAAGGTGAGCCGTGAAAAGGCCCGCGCAAGGGCAATGGAGTTGCTGGAGAAAGTTGGCATTACAGCCGCTGAAAGCCGGCTCGGGCAGTATCCGCACCAGCTTTCGGGGGGACTGCGCCAGCGGGTGGTCATCGCGATGGCCCTGATGTGCGAGCCCGAGTTGATCATCGCGGACGAGCCGACAACCGCGCTTGATGTGACCATCCAAGCCCAGATCCTGAACCTGCTGGTGCAACTCACCCGCGAGATGGGGGTGGCGATGATCCTGATCACCCATGACCTTGGCGTGGTGGCCCGCGTCGCCGACAAAGTCGGTGTGATGTATGCGGGCGAACTGGTGGAGACTGGCCCCGCGTCGGATGTTTTTGGCAAGCCGATGCACCCCTATACGCGCGGCTTGCTGCGTTGCATCCCCCAACCCGGCAAGACCGAGCGCGGCACGCCGCTTGGTACCATCCCCGGCATCGTGCCCTCGTTGGTGGGCGATGTGCAGGGTTGCGCGTTTCGCACCCGTTGCCCGCATGCCGTCGCGGCCTGCCGTGATCCGATTCCAAAGCGTGGGACACCCCCGCATGAATTTCTGTGCGTCCATCCAGATGGCGCCCGGGCCGCCGAAGGGGAACTGGCATGAACGCCCCTGTCCTAGAGCTGCAAAACGTGCAGAAAACCTACCGCGTCAAACAGGGGCTGTTCGGTAAGCCCAAACCGCTGAAAGCGGTGAACGACGTGTCGCTGACCCTCAACAAAGGCGAGGTGCTCGGGCTGGTCGGGGAATCCGGCTGTGGGAAATCAACCCTTGCCAAGATCCTGCTGGGCCTTGAGGCGCCGACAGAAGGTCGCGTGCTGGTCGAGGGAGAAGAGATAATCGGGCAGGACCGGCTTGCCCTCGCGCGGCGTATCCAGCCGATCTTTCAGGATCCCTATTCCTCGCTCAACCCGCGCAAGACGATTGCCGATATCGTGTCTCTGCCACTCAGGGTGCATAGCATCGGGGATGCCAAAAGCCGCGATAAAGCCGTGCGCGAAACCCTTGATCTGGTCGGCCTGCCGTGGCGGGTGCTGAACACCTACCCCAGTCAGATGTCGGGCGGCCAACGCCAGCGGGTTGCGATTGCGCGGGCCTTGATCATGCACCCCGAGATCGTGATCTGCGACGAGCCAACCTCCGCGCTGGATGTCTCGGTGCAGAGCCAGATCCTCAATCTGCTGAACGATCTGCGCGACGAGTTCGGGCTGACTTATCTGTTCATCAGTCACGATCTGGCGGTGGTGGAGCATTTGGCCACGCGCGTCGCGGTGATGTACCTTGGCCGCATCGTGGAGGAGGCGCATGTCGCCGATCTTTTTGATGCGCCGCGCCATCCTTATTCGCGGGCGCTGCTCAATTCGGTGCTGACCCCGGACCCGTCGCAAGGCGTGCCCGACACGCAACTGGGCGCGGCCTATCCCAACCCGATCGCGCCACCCTCGGGCTGTCATTTTCACCCGCGCTGCCCTTTCGCGACAGAACTTTGCAAGGCCGTGGCCCCGCGCCCGTTCCCGCGCGAGGGCGGGCATGTGGAGTGCCATCTTCATGATCCGGCCAGCCCGATGTTTGACGCTGAATTTACTCTCTGACCTTTGAAGGAGCGCCCGTCATGGCCTCAAGCCTGTCGCAAACGATGCAGACCCGCAAAACGGTGATCAAAACCAAAGGCGGTGTTGTCGCAGCGCAGCACCGCCTTGCCGCCGAAGCGGGTGCCGAGGTGCTGCGCGCTGGCGGGGACGCAGTCGATGCCGCGGTGGCGACCTCTTTCGTAATCGGGGTGTTAGAGCCTTGGATGAGCGGCCCTGCGGGGGGTGGCGCGATGATGCTCTGGCGTGCCGACAAGGGCGAAGCGATTGCCCTAAACCACGGCATGCGTTCGCCCAAGGGCCTGAAGGTCGCGGATTTTCCGCTGTCTGGCGTGGGCGTGGCCGGAGACCTTTTCCCGTGGGAACAGGTCGTCGGTGACGTCAATGTACAGGGCGCGAAGGCGATTGCTGTTCCCGGTGTGGTGGATGGTCTGGGGCAGGCCCACGCCCGCTTTGGCAAACTGCCGTGGGCCGAAATGGTCGCCCCCGCCGTGGCCCATGCGCGGCAGGGGTTACAGGTCGATTGGTATGCCGCCCTTTGCATCGCTTCTGTCACGCGGATGCTGGCGAAAGACCCCGATGCTGCGGCGCTTTTTCTGGAAGACGGGCAATGGCCGACGATCTCGGGATGGACCGCGCTGGCGAACAAACGGCTTGATCAAAGCCGCATGGCAGACAGCCTTGATATCATCGCGCGCGACGGTGCGCGGGCGCTTTATGACGGTGATCTGGGGGCCGCGATGGCCCACGATGTGCAAGACAAGGGCGGGTATCTCTCGGTCGAGGACCTGCAAGCCTATCGCGCCGAGATGCAAAAACCGCTGAGCCTGTCTTACCGCGACGCGCAGTTTCATGTGTTGGACGGGCTGACCGCAGGCCCGACCTTTGCCCATGCACTGGCCGAAATGGAGCAGCGCGATCTCTCCGACAAGGCCGAGGCTTTCGCGAGCTATGCTGATGGTCTCAAGTCTGCCTATGCCGGGCGGTTGGGGTCGATGGGCGATGACGGTGAAAGCCCGCAAGCGCCGGGATCGACCACGCATTTTTCTGTTGTGGACAGGAGCGGGAATATGGTTGCGCAGACCCAGACACTGCTGTCGATTTTTGGCAGCCGCGTCGTCTCTCCCTCGACCGGATTCCTGATGAACAACGGGATCATGTGGTTCGATCCGGTGCCGGGGCGACCCAATTCGCTGGCGCCCGATAAACGCTGCCTGATGAACGTCTGCCCGATCATCGGTGAAAAGGCCGAGCGCCGCTTTGCCTTTGGCGCCTCGGGCGGGCGCAAGATTGTCTCGGCGATGACGCAAATGGCGTCCTTCGTCGCGGATTTTGATATGGGCGTTGAAGCCGCGTTCCACCATCCGCGCATCGACGTGTCCGGCGGCGACAAGATCGTGGCCGATGAGGCGCTGCCGCCGCCTGTGCTGGCGCGTTTGCGCGCCGGGCATGATGTCGTCACCACCCCGCGCAGTGTCTTTCCCTATGCCTTTGGCTGCCCCGCGGGCGTCATGCGCGACGGCACCACCAACAGCGGATGCACCGAAATTATGTCGCCTTGGGGCGACACAGCACTCGAAGATGAGGATTAAACCATGAGCCGCGATTCTGCCCTCGATACCGTCTCAACTTACTTTGACACTGGCACCTTTCAGGCCGAATTGGCCGATCTGGTGCGTTTTCCCACCGAAAGCCAGAACCCTGACGCCGCGCCGGAGCTAGGCCGTTATTTGACCGAGGCGATGCAGCCCCGGCTCGAGAAGCTGGGGTTCACCACCGAGATCATCGCGAATCCCGATCCGCGTGGCGGGCCGCTGTTGATCGGCGAGCGCCACGAGGCGAACCGGCTGCCCACGGTGCTGACCTATGGCCACGGTGACGTGATCCGCGCCCAAGAAGGCATGTGGCGCGACGGGCTTGCCCCCTTTGATCTGGTCGAGGAAGGGGACCGGCTTTATGGCCGCGGCACCGCCGACAATAAGGGCCAACATCTGATCAACATCGCCGCGATTGAGGCGGTGCTGGCGGTGCGGGGCCATCTTGGCTTCAACCTGCGTATCGTTATTGAGATGAGCGAGGAAGTCGGCTCCAGCGGTCTTGCGGAGGTGTTTCAAAGCCACAAGGACCGTCTGACAGCGGATGTGCTGATTGCCTCTGACGGGCCGCGTTTGCAGCCCGAAACGCCGACCATGTTCATGGGATCGCGCGGCGGCATTACCTTTGATCTAAAGCTGGACCTGCGCGAAGGGGCGCATCACTCCGGCAACTGGGGCGGGCTGCTGGCTGATCCGGCGATGATCATGGTGCATGCGCTGGCAACGATCACCGACAGGCGCGGCCAGATCCAGATCGCCGAATGGCGGCCCGACAGCCTGACCCCTGACATCCGCGCTGCGCTTGACGGCCTGCCCGTGGCGGGCGGCGAGGGGCCGAGCGTTGATCTCGACTGGGGCGAAGAGGACCTGTCCCCGGCCGAGCGTGTCTATGGCTGGAACAGTTTCGCGGTATTGGCGATGACCAGCGGTGTGCCCGAAGCGCCCGTGAACGCGATTTCGGCCTCGGCCCGCGCCACTTGCCAGCTGCGTTATGTGGTGGGCACCGATCCGCAAGAAATCATCCCCGCGCTGCGCCGGCATCTGGATAGCCATGGCTTTGAGGCCATCACCATCACCCCTCACGACCGTGGCTTTTTCGCCGCGACCCGCCTTGACCCGACCCATCCGTGGGTTGGTTTCGTGAAGGCTTCGATCACACAGACCGCCGGAACCGCGCCGCATGTGCTGCCAAACCTAGCAGGGTCGTTGCCCAATGATACCTTCACCGACATCCTCGGCCTGCCGACGGTCTGGGTGCCGCACTCCTATCGCGGATGCTCGCAACATGCCCCGAATGAACATGTGCTGAAATCACTAAGCCGCGATGCGCTGAGGGTTATGGCAGGGTTGTTCTGGGATATCGGTGAGGGTGGCGCGCCTAAGGCGGAGTAAACTCGGGCCGGCAGCACAGCAATCGGCACGGTTTTGTGCCCAAGTGCCATCGAATGGACCTGCCAGAGCGGGCACCGCAAGAATAACGAGAAAGGTAGAAAGAATTGTCGTTCGCATAAATATCTCCATAGTGAACAATTCCCGATGCCGCAGCCCCATTGAGAAATTGACAGATATTTGCCCAATAAATTAATTGGCGTTGCAAAATATCCCCGCAGAGCGAATATAAAAGACAAAGCGCCAAGGCACGCCGTTTCTCTGACGGCCCGACAATCTGCGAAAATTGATCTTGCCGGCACCTAGTCTAAGTGGTTGATGTATAATAAGAATACGCATCAGATGCGGTGATATTCTGGTGCTTAGTCAGGCCGCCTGCGTGCGGCTTTCAGCCTGGCGGGATTTCTCCCAAAACTTGAGGCACATGATATCCCTTTTGCACCGCATCGCGGGCCAGAATTCGGCGATACCATTCCCGCACGTTCGGAAACTCCGCAAGATCAATTTGCTGCCATTCATAGCGCGACACCCAAGGCCAGCAGGCAATATCTACGATCGAATAGGTGCCGCAGATGAATTCTTGCCCGTCCAATTGTGTGTTCAAAACCGAATAGAGCCGCTTTACCTCTTCGGAAAAACGCTGTTCGGCATAGGGGGCCTTGCCCGGATTGAAATGAAGGAAATGATGCGCTTGGCCCGCCATCGGGCCAAATCCACCCATTTGCCACATCAGCCATTGCATCGCATCGGCACGGCCCTGCGGGTCAGATGGCAATAATTTACCATACTTATCAGCGAGATACCACATGATCGCACCAGATTCCATCAGCGTGGTGCCGGTATCTTGGTCAACAATCGCCGGGATTTTGTTATTGGGGCTGATTTTCAGAAACTCGGGCGTTTTCTGTTCGTCCTTGCCGATATTTATCGAATGAACCGTGTAGGGCAGGCCCAGCTCCTCCAACAAGATCGACACCTTGCGGCCATTTGGTGTGGCCCACGTATAAAGATCGATCATGTTCAGCTCCTTGTTGTCACGGTTGCGTCGTAAACCCTGTTGATTGAGGTCTGATTTACAGCGCGATTGCAAGAGGGTGGCACGTAATCAAGTGGTAAATCGGGGCCGCGACGATGCCGTTTGCCGGAAGGGGTAAATAGTCATAGCACCTTGCCCGGATTCATCAGGTTGCCAGGATCAATGGCCGATTTGATCTGCTCCATGAGCTCCAGCGCCACGGGATCTTTATAGCGCCGCAATTCGGCGCGTTTTAAGGTTCCGATACCATGTTCAGCGGAAAAGGATCCGCCCATATCCTGCACGATGTCATGAACAATACGGTTAAAGGCGGCATACTGCGCGAGAAATTCGGCGTCTTCCATATCGACCGGGCGCGACAGATTGAAGTGCAGGTTGCCATCGCCAAAATGTCCGAAGGGGCAGGGACGCAGGCCGGGCATGAAATCCATGCAGGCTTGTGTTGCAACACTAAGGAAATCGGCCAGCCTTGAAACTGGGACAGATATGTCGTGCTTGATCGAAGCGCCTTCGGATTTTTGTGCCTCGGAGAGATTCTCCCGCAGGGCCCAAAGCGCGTCCTTTTGGGCTTCGGATGCGCCGATCACAGCATCAAGGATCTCTTCGGCCTCAAAGGCATGCTCCAGCGCCGTCTCCATCCGCTGGTCGAGATCGCTTTGCAGGCCCACGCTGGTCAGTTCGACGAGGCAGTACGCCGGATGGGCCTGCGCCATCGGGTCGCTGCATCCGGGCGCATGATCAACGACCATCTGAAGGCCGAGCCTTTCGATATACTCAAAGGTTGAAAGCGTATCGGCCGCGCGATTGCGCATACGTTCATACAGGGCCAGCGCGGTATCCGCGCCCGAGCATGCCACCAGCGCTGTGGCCCGTGCGCCTGGCTTTGGAAAGAGCTTGAGCACGGCGGCGGTGATAATCCCGAGCGTGCCCTCCGCCCCGATGAAGAGGTTGCGCAGATCGTAGCCGGTATTGTTTTTGCGTAAGCTGCTTAGGCCGTTCAAAATCCGCCCATCCGGCAGCACGACTTCGATCCCCAAGACCAGATCGCGCGTGTTGCCATAGCGCAGCACTGCTGTGCCGCCCGCGTTGGTCGACAGGTTGCCGCCGATCTGGCAGGAACCTTCCGAGGCAAGGGACAAGGGAAAGAGTGCGTCAACGTCCTCCGCCGCCTGCTGGATATTGGCGAGAATACAGCCAGCCTCAACAGTCATGGACACGTTGGTCGCATCGACTTGCCGGATGCGGTTGAGCCGCTCGGTTGTGATGATTATGCCGCCATCCGGCACGCCACCGCCCGCCAGCCCGGTATTTCCGCCCTGCGGTATGACCGAAACTTTGGCCGCATGGCAAAGTCGCATACAGGCCGCGACCTCTTGGGTGCTGGCTGGCTTGAGGAGGGCCAAGGCCGTCCCGACGCGCAGGCCGCGATCCTCGATCAGGCGAGGCGCCATGCCAGCGCTATCGGTCACAACATGCGCGTCCCCGATAGCCTGCCGGAGACTTTCCAGCAAAGTACTGTGGCGGTCGGCGGGCATGTCGCATGTGGCCAAAGGCTCAGCCGCTGTTGTCATAGAGGGCATTCCTTCTGTACGCTAGGCTGTCGTGGCTTTCCGGCGCGCGGCACTGCGCAGGGCGCTGATGGTGGTGCGAGTTGAGATTTGCTCGGGGTCGGTGACCAACTCGATCAAGGCTGGGCGGCCGCTGTCCCGGGCGCGTTGGAAAGCGGCGGCGAAATCGGCGGTTTTAGTGACCCGCTCGGCGTGTGCTCCCATGCCTTCGGCCATTTTGACGAAATCTTGGTTTTTGAGCGTGGTACCCGATATCCGTTCGGGGTGGTCGCGCTCCTGATGCATTCTGATGGTGCCGTAGATGCCGTTATTGAACAGCAAAACGATTGGGCGCCCGCCATATTGCGCGGCAGTCGCAAGCTCGGTGCCGCTCATCATAAAGCCGCCGTCGCCGACGAAGGATAGTGTCAGACGGTCAGGGTCCGCGATCGAGGCGGCGACGGCGGCCGGAACGGAATAGCCCATTGCGCCGCAGGTCGATCCGATGATGCGCCCCGGCCTACCGTAGCGCAAAAACCGCTGGGCCCAACCGGTATGGTTGCCCGCGTCGAGCGTCACGATGACGTCATCGGGCAGGGTGTCGCGCAATTGGCTTAAGGCCACGCCCATGTCGAGATCCCATACGCCCCCGTTTGGTGCCTCGCTGTCGGTCAGGTAGTCTGCATGCAGTTGGCTGCACCAATCTTTCCAATCGCCAGCGCGGCCCAGATCCTGATCTGCCAATGCCGCCGCGACTGACACGGGAGCAGCTGCGATTCCGAGGTCTGGTGAATACACACGCCCGATCTCATCGGCGTCAGGGTAGATGTGCACCAATCGTGTCTGGGGGTTGGGAGACTGGATGGTGGTGTAGGTTTTGGTAGTCATCTCTCCCAGCCGCGCGCCGATCACGACTAGCAAATCCGCTTCGCCTTGGTGGGCGTAAAGCGTGGGGGCGGTGGAGGTCCCGAAGTCACCGGCAAACACCGGCGAGAGATTATTAACGATGTCCTGTCGGCGGAAGGAGGTCGTCACGGGGATGAGGTTGGCTTCTGCAAATCGGGTGATCGCCGCCACGCTTTCGTCTGACCAGCCGGAGCCGCCGAGCATTAGCAAGGGCCTTTCGGCCTGTGCCAACTCGGCCTTGAGTGCCGCAAGACTGTCGCCAGAGATTTCTGGATGGGTTGCAGTGTAGGGGCGTGCATCGGCGACCGTGACCACCTCGGTCAGCATATCCTCCGGCAGGGCCACGACCACCGGGCCGGGACGCCCCGACGTGGCGACGCGAAAAGCGCGGGCCATATATTCGGGGACGCGGCGCGGATCATCAATTTGTGTGGCCCATTTCGCGATGGGCCCGAACATGGCACGGTAATCTACCTCCTGAAACGCCTCGCGGTCGGTCGTGTCGCGTGCAATTTGCCCCACCAGTAAAATCATCGGCGTGCTGTCTTGTTGGGCGATATGCACACCGATCGCCGCATGGCAGGCACCGGGCCCGCGCGTCACCATGCAAATGCCGGGTTTGCCGGTCAGCTTGCCATAGGTTTCGGCCATATTGGCGGCGCCTGCTTCGTGCCGGGCATTGATCAGCTTGAACCGATCCTGCACATCATGCAGCGCGTCGAGCACCTCAAGATAGCTTTCGCCGGGCACGCAGTAGCCGGTGTCGGCCCCGTGGATCAAAAGTTGATCCACGAGAACCTGTCCGCCGGTGCGGGGCTTAAGAGATACTTTCTGCAGCATTTAGGATGGCTCCGTTTGGTTGGATTTAGTGAAGGTCAGGTGTTGGCGACCGGCTGTTTGGGGGCATCGCGATACCGCGCTTTTTGCAGCACGAGAATGATACCCGCCAACACCAAGCCGGAGGCCGTTAGCCGCAGATCGGGATAGATCAGCAACAGCGAGGCGCAGAATAACACGACGGATAGCAGGTTCGACAGCCAGCCGAAGAAGTAGCGTTGCAGCGCGGCGGCAAGAAAGATGACGCCAATCGTTGCCTGCAAGAGCACGAGCGTGATGTGAAGAGCCGATCCCTGAAGCAGGATCGCAGGTTCATAGACGAACATGAACGGCACGATGAAACCCGTCGCCCCAAGTTTGACCGCTGCCCAACTGGCCTCCATAATCTTGGCATGTGACAATGTGTTTGCGGCATAGACCGCCATTGCCACAGGCGGCGTGATCGCAGACAGGATCGCGAAGTAGAACACAAAGAGATGTGCGGCCTCGACCTGTACACCCAATTTGACGAGGGCCGGAACCAGCAGCGCGACTTGCACGATATAGGCCGGTGTTGTGGGCATCCCCATTCCGAGGATGATGCCCGCAACCATCGACAAGAGCAGCGCGATGACCAGCTTGTCCTGAGCGGCTTCGATCACGAAGTTCGAGAAAGTCAGCCCGAGGCCCGTAATATCGATCACGCCCACTACGATCCCGGCGCAGGCACAGGCGGCAGCGATTGCAAGGACGTTACGCGCGCCATTTTCCAACGCCCCGAGAATATTCTCGACCGTCACATAATGGCGCGTCGTTTTGCGCAGGGCGGCGACGGGCACGACCGACATGATGCCCCAAAGGGCGGCGTAGGGCGCTGAATAGCCCATCATCAGCACGGTCACGATAATCACCAGCGGGGCGAAAAGATGCCCGCGCTCGATCAGCACTTCCTTCAGCGGCACTTGATCCTCCTTCGGAACCGAGCCGATGCCTTTACGCTTTGCCTCAAAGTGCACGGCCGCAAAAAGGGCGACGTAAAACAGGATGGCGGGGGCGAGCGCGTATTTCGCGACTGTCAGATATCCCACGCCGAGATACTCGGCCATGACGAAAGCAGCGGCGCCCATGACGGGCGGCATAATCTGGCCCCCCGTCGAGGCGACGGCCTCCACGGCGCCTGCGAATGCGGGCTTAAAACCCATGCGTTTCATCAGAGGAATGGAAAATGTGCCGGTTGTCATCACGTTGGCCACGGCGGAGCCGGAAACCGAACCGAAAAGGCCGGAGGTGACACAGGCCACCTTGGCCGGGCCGCCCACTTGGCGTCCGGTGAGCGCCACGGCGAAGTCCATAAACAATTGGCCCACGCCCATCCGTTCGACCAGCGAGCCAAAGAGGATAAAGAGCACCATATAGGTGGCCGAGACAGCGATGGGGATGCCGAAGATGCCTTCGGGCGTCATGAACAATTGCTCGAGGATGACCGAGGGCAATGTGGAGGTAAACGCCAGCCCGTAGGCCATAAACAATATAGCCGTGATCGGCAGCATCGGCCCAAGCATCCTGCGCGTCGCTTCCAACAAAAGCACGACCAGCGTGATGCCGACAACAATGTCCATCGGCAGCAGCGGATCCACATAAAGGAACCGCTGGGTGATGTAATCGAGGTTAAACGAGGGGTAGAGTGCTGCGCCCATTGCGACGAGGCCAATGATCACGTCGAACCAATGCGGCACGTCGTTGCGCAGCCCTTTGCGGTCGACCGTGATGAAAATCAGCAAGAGCGCCAGCGCCACGTGGACCCCGCGCATGATATAGGGATTTGGCGGCCCTACAAATGCAACGTAGAGGTGCCAGAAGGCCATGCCGATCAGGATCAACCTTGAGATACGGGTGATAACGGGCATTTTGTCTTGGAGGATCGACAACTGCATGAGGGGTCTCGCGTCTAAGGGGAAGGGCCTGACTTCCTTGCATAGTTTCGGCGCGAACGGCCGCGAACCTGCACAGGGTTAGACCGGACAGCGCGTGTTCGCCCGTCCGGTCTGATCTTTAGAAAGGGTGGATTACATCCCCGAGACGCCACGCTCGGTGTAGAACTCTTTCGCGGCGGGGTGGAATGGCACGCCGATGTCTGTGGCCATCTCTTCGACAGTCAGCTCGGCCATAGATTTGCTGATCGCGGCAAAGCTTTGGTTGTTGTCGGCAATCGCAGAGAGCACGGCTTTGATGACTTTGCCATCATAGTCGCAAGGGGCGACCATATGGGTGTCATAGCTAATGGCGTGCACGGTTTCATCGAAACCGGGGTAGGCGCCTGCCTTGACTTCACGGCGCTGGAAAGCGGCGTTCTTGTCTTTGAAGAACTTAAAGGTCTCTTCGTCCACATCAACGAGCACGATGTCGCGCGAAGAGGCAAGATCCATCACCGAGCCTGTCGGTAGCGAAGAGCCAAGCGTGAAAAAGTCGGCCTGACCGTCTTTCATCTGCGAGGCGGAATCGGAGTAGGACGTGTTTGCCACACTGGAAAGGTCATCAAAGGTCAGGTTCTGTGTCGAGAGAAGCTCGCGCGTCAGAAACTCACCGGTGTTGCCAAGCTGCTGGGTCGTCAGGCGCTTGCCCTTCATGTCTGCGACCGTTTTGATGCCTGAATCCGCCAGAGCGACGATTTGGAAATACTGTGGATACAGAATGCCGAGGTTGCAGACATTGGTGGTCGCCTTGCGGAAGGGCTCCTTGCCGGAAAGGCTGTCGACAGTGGAGATCGAGTTGGCGAAGGCGACGCCAAAGCGGCCAGCGTCGACACCGACCACGTTCGAGACGCCAGCACCAGGGGTCACGGTGATATCCATGTCCGGATTTTCACGCTCGACGATGGCCTTGATCGCACCACCGACAGGATACCATGAGCCGCCCTGCTGGCCGGTTGCCATAACGAAGCTTTGCGCCTGTGCGGCGATGCCGGAGGCGGCAATTAGGATGGTTGCCGCCGTGGTGTGGCGGATCGCTTTGAAGAACAGTGACATAGAAACTCCTCCCGAGTTTATCATTGAGCCGGCCTTTGTGCATGATGGCTGGCCCCTCCCATTTGACACCTTCGTGCCCTGTCTCGGCAGACTGCGGCGGTTCGGTAGTCCTGTCAATTAAAAATACAAATTTTTGCGATTACCTGCTCTGTTGTAAGGTTGAGTGCAGGTATTAGAGGGGTTTTGACGTGTTAAGCGCCAAATCCTGTCCATTTTTCTGTGCATTGACAACTTGTCAGACAGGTGTACCAATCAACAAAAGGGTACAGATATGATAACGGCTAACTTACAGGCATCGGCGCCGCTTATTGATGGTGCCACATTGAGCGACCAGGTGACGGAAGTGATTAAGCATAACGTGGTCAACGGCGTGTGGAGCGTGGGCGATGTGCTGCCCTCTGAAAGCGCGCTGGCCAGCGACTTTGATGTCAGCAGAACCGTTATTCGCGAAGCTGTGTCACGCCTGAAGGCAGAAGGGATGTTGTCGAGCCGTCAAGGGCGCGGGGCTTTCGTTTCGAGCGACCGTCCGCGGCAGGGCTTTGCAATTCCCGAACGCGATGTTGAGAGCCAGCGAAAGCTCGCCCAGATCCTCGAGTTGCGCTTGGGGCTGGAGATCGAGGCGGCGGCGATCGCAGCCGTAAGGGCCAGCCCGGATGCCCGCGCCGAGATTCAGCGTGCAGCAGATGCCTTTGACCACGCCAGCGATGGCACCAGCCCGGCCATGGCAACGGGGGTCAGCGCTGATTTGCGCTTTCATCGGGCTGTCTGCGAGGCGACTGAAAACAGTTATTACCTGAGTTTGTTCAACTACCTTGGTGCGAGCTTGCGCGAGACGATGCTGGCGGGACGTCTGCAAGCGGTGAAGCGCGGCGGGCAGAGCCGCGACGCGGTTCAAGAGCACCATGATATTGCCGCTGCGATTGCACAGGGCGACGCCGAACTGGCACGGGCGCGGATGCGGGGCCATCTCCAGATGTCGAGCGCGCGCTTGCTGGCGCAACTGAAGACAGGGAATGCACAGGCTGGCGAGCAGACCGGCACCCAGCAGACCGAAGACAAATGACCATTCGCCGATCCTTGTGTGCGAAAGCTGATTGCCCTGCGGGGCCTTGTGCTGGGCCCGTGCGGGGCTGTTGCCTTGGGGGCTGATTGGTGAGCCGGCCTTGGTCAGCTATGGTATCGGGAGCGGCAGGCAGGTTGCACGCGATTCGACTCTGCCGTATGCGCTGCGGGCGGGCGGGTTGATGAAGAGTGAAAGCAGCTTTGGCGCGGCACCATCCACGCCGCCCACAGGATGCGTCGGGGCGGGGGAGTAGAGCGGTGACGGCACCGAAACTGAAGATCAAAAAGCGCCAGACCCTTGCTGACCAGCTTTATGGCCAGATCCTCGAGCAAATAGTCTCGAACAAGCTGGGTCAGGGTGAGCGACTGCCCTCCGAGAACCAGATTGCGACCGCCTTTGGCGTGTCACGCCCCGTGGTGCGCGAAGCACTGCGCAAATTGCAAGAGGACGGGCTGGCCGAGGCGCGGCGGGGTGTGGGGACATTCGTGCGGCGGCGGCCGCCGGAAAAGCTGATCGAATTTGCGACGGCGGGTTCTGTCGCCGGTTTGATGCGCGCGATGGAGGCGCGGATAACTGTCGAAAAGGCCACTGCTCGGTTGGCGGCGCTGCGGGCCAATCCAAAAGATCTGGGGCGGATCGAGAGCGCGTTGCAAACATTAGAAGCATCCATGCAATCGCGCACGCCGTCCTATGAAGCAGACTACCAGTTTCACTGCGCCATCGCAGCGGCCTCGGGCAACGAGGTGTTCATTCAAATGCTTGATTGCGCCCGCGACGCGATTGAAAAGGGGATCGATGTGGCGCAAAAACTGACCCGCGAAGGCTCGCAAGCCCGCATCGACACCGTAATTCAAGAGCACCGGCAAATCCTCGAAGCGATCCGCGCTGGCGACAGCGAAGCCGCCGAGGTGTCGATGGCATATCACCTGTTACAGGCCCGCACCCGGATCACCGATCACGCCGGGTTTGCCTGAGCGCCCTTCACCCCCTTTAGCAAAAGATAACGTCATGATTTACGACCTGCGAACCTATTGCTGCCGCCCCGGTACGATAAAAAAGCACCTCGCACTTTACGCGGAATTCGGATTTCAGGCGCAATGTCGCATTCTGGGCGCGCCGGTGATCTACGCCCAGACCGAAACCGGCGATGTGAATTCGTTTGTGCATATATGGTCCTATCAGGATGCCGCCGACCGCGCAGCGCGACGCGCGCAGTTGGCCGCCGACCCCGAATGGCAGGATTACCTGAAAAGAAGTGCCGAGGCGGGATATCTTGTCAGCCAGGTGAACACAATGTTAGCGCCAGCGCCCTTTATCCAATCCTGAAGTCGGCGGCTGTGGCTACAGTGCCGCCCGCGTTAATCGACGATGCAGGCCGGGTCGATGCCGTGCCCGTCGTGGAACGCACGAATGTTGCCCGCCCAATGCCGCACCATACGGCGTAGGTTGTCATCGGAATGGCCGCCGACATGGGGCAACGGCAGCACGTTATCCATCTGCAAAAGTGGATTGTCTGCCTCAACGGGCTCGCTGTCAAAAACATCAAGGGCGGCGGCACCGATCTGGCCGCTGCTTAGCGCGGCAATCAATGCGGCTTCGTCGATCAAGGCGCCGCGGCCCGTGTTGACCAGCAGCGCGTCCGGCTTCATCTGCGCCAGTTCAGCCGCGCCGATGCTGTGGCGCGAAGCGGCGGTGAGGGGCATATGTAGGCTGACAATATCGCAGGTCGACAGAATTTCATCCCGCTTGGCAAATCGCGCGGTGACGCCTTCTTGCGGACCGGAGCGGCGATTGTAGAGCACGTCACAGTCAAAGCCGGTCAGGCGTTTGGCAACGAGTTGCCCGATTGCGCCAAAACCGATCAAGCCGACAGTCAGCCCGCTGAGATCGCGGGCGCCGGAAACAATGTCAGGCACAATCCATTTTCCGGCACGGGTGTTGTTGTAGTGCTGCGGGATGCGTCGCAGAGCCGCGATCATCATGCCAATTGTAAGGTCTGCGATGGTGGGTGCGTTCACGCCCGGGCTGCGGGCAACGGTGACATCCATCTCGCGCGCTACATCGAGCGGGATTTTATCATAGCCGGTGCCCCATTGATGGATCAGCCGGGCCTGATTTGCAGTGCGCAGTACAGAAGCCGGAAGGCCACGGCTGCGCGGCACGATATAGGGCGCGTCTTTCACGGTTTCGGCAAAGTCTGCCTCCGAGTAGGACGTCGCGAACCGCAGATCGAGCCCTTCGGCGTAGCCGCGCACCTTGGCTTGCATCGACAAAGGCATCACATCCAGCACGGCAACCGGCCCGATGCCGGTGCTGCCGTCTGACTGGCCGGTCAACGTTGCACCGGCGCAAGATCCGCGGGCAGCAGTGCCTCGGGGAGATTTTGATAGCACACGGGACGGAGGAACCGCCGGATCGACAGCGTACCGACCGAGGTCGCGCCAAAGTTCGTCGAGGCGGGGTAGGGGCCGCCGTGCACCATCGCGTCGCATACCTCGACGCCGGTGGGGAAGCCGTTCACTAAAACTCGTCCCGCCTTCCGCTCCAGAATGGGCAGCAAGGCGCGGGCTTCGTCACTGTCGTTATCATCCATATGGATCGTCGCCGTTAGCTGACCCTCAAACCCTTTCGCCAGCGCGTGCATCTGCTCTACTGAAGAGACGCGCACCACCAGACCGAGGGGGCCGAACACTTCCTCGCCGAGCGCATGGTCTTGCAGATAGCTGTCGGCGTCGGTTTCAAAGAGGTTAGGTTGCGCTGAACGGCCCTCGCTATCGCGGCTCACAAGGGTACGTACGGCATTGCGGTTCGTGAAGCGCTCTTTGCCGTCGCGGTAAGCCTGTGCGATCCCGTCGGTCAGCATCACTTGAGGTCCGGCCTGTTCAAGCGCTTCTTTCGCAGCGGCGACGAAGGCGTCCCCGTCGGCCCCCTGGCGCACCACCGCGATCCCCGGATTGGTGCAGAATTGTCCCGCGCCCATTGTGAGCGATCCGGCCCATCCCTCGCCAATCGCGGCAGCCCGGTTTTTCGCAGCCTGTGTCATCAGGAACATCGGGTTGACCGACCCGAGTTCCCCGAAGAATGGAATGGGCTCGGGCCGTTTGGCGCAAAGGTCAAACAAGGCGCGACCGCCTGCCAGTGATCCGGTGAACCCGACTGCCTTGATTAACGGGTGCTGCACGAGCGCTTCGCCGACATCGCGGCTGTTGCTGTGGATCAGGGAAAACACGCCAGGGTGCATCCCGCATTTTTGAATTGCGGCGTGGATTGCCTCTGCAATGATTTCCCCGGTGCCGGGGTGAGCGGGGTGTCCCTTGACCACAACAGGACAGCCAGCGGCAAAAGCTGCTGCGGTGTCGCCGCCTGCCGTCGAGAAAGCGAGCGGAAAGTTCGAGGCGCCAAAAACCGCGATGGGTCCGATGGGGCGTGGCACCATCTGGATTTCTGGACGGGGCAGCGGCTGTCGGTCGGGCAGGGCGGCATCGATCCTACGATCAAGATGCTCTCCCTTACGGATATGGTCTGCGAACAGGCGCAACTGTCCGGTGGTACGGCCACGCTCACCTTGGAGGCGGGCGGTAGGCAGACCGGTTTCGCTGGTGCCTACCTCGGTGATAATTTCGGCTCTTGCTTCTATCTCATCTGCGATAGCATCAAGAAAACCGGCCCGCGCGGCACGGCTGGTATACCCGAATGACCAAAATGCGTCCTCGGCGGCTTGGCACGCGGTATCGACCTGAGCGGTTGTACCTACCTGAAAATCGTCGCTATCGCCCAATGCAGGCGCATTGGAAAAGGTATCTCCGCCGCCCACCCAAGTGCCTGCGATCAGGTGTTTTCCGTGGGGTTGAAACGACTTTTGCTCAGTGTTCATGGTCATCCTCGTGCATTGATTTTCTGTTCGGGCTGTCGGCTTGTGCGTTCTGGATCAAGCGGGTTGGCCCCTATGGCGGGCCGTTTTTCGCGGCATCCTTGCGCCCGATTGCAGGGTGCCGTGGCTGGCGGTAACTGCAAAGGCGACTGCTGGAAACAGAGGTTTGCCTCAGCGTTTCGCGCAACATTTCCACAGCTCCTGCGCTAATTGGTATCGACAACTGCGGTGATACGGTAATATATCAGTTGGGGCAAGGTACGAATTGATGCCTTGATTGCCCGTCGTTTTAGCCGGTGAGGAAGCCCATGACCGAGACCCGAAAAACCGCCAATCAGTTGCGTAGTGCGCGTTGGTTTGGCCCGGACGATCTGCGCAGCTTTGGCCATCGGTCCCGCATGATGCAGATGGGATTGGGCCCGGAGGATTGGGAGGGGCGGCCGGTTATCGGCATTCTCAATACATGGTCAGAGATGAACCCGTGCCACCTCCATTTTCGCGACCGCGCTGAGGACGTGAAGAAGGG
Organism: Sulfitobacter sp.; assembly: GCA_049645905.1. Lineage (GTDB taxonomy): Bacteria > Pseudomonadota > Alphaproteobacteria > Rhodobacterales > Rhodobacteraceae > Sulfitobacter. The sequence continues at coordinate 6,746 of JBARUV010000095.1, read as the reverse complement.
GATCGCGCAGGCGGGGGGCCTAGGGCTTGAGATCCCCACCATCTCCATCGACGAGAGTTTCACCAAGCCAACTTCGATGCTCTATCGAAATATGATCGCGATTGAGACCGAGGAAACCATTCGGTCGCATCCGCTGGATGGTGTCGTGCTGATGGGCGGCTGTGATAAATCGACGCCCGGTCTGACAATGGGCGCCATAAGCGCGGGCGTGCCGTTCATCTTCCTGCCTGCAGGGCCGATGTTGCGGGGCAACTATGCAGGCCGCGCGCTTGGCAGCGGATCTGACGCTTGGAAGTTCTGGGATGAGCGCCGCGCGGGCAAGATTTCGAGCGAGGAATGGGTCGGGGTCGAAGGCGGTATTGCCCGATCTTACGGACATTGCATGACCATGGGGACCGCCTCGACCATGACAGCCATTGCCGAAGCAATGGGTTTGTCCCTGCCCGGCGCGTCCTCGATCCCGGCAGCCGATGCCGGACACAAGCGGATGAGTGCGGCCTGTGGGAGGCGGATCGTTGATATGGTGTGGGAAGACCTGACGCCGGACAAGATTATCACGCCTGCCGCGGTGAGGAATGCAGCGGTAGTCGCCATGGCGACAGGCTGCTCGACAAATGCGGTGGTACATCTTTTGGCAATGGCGCGGCGCGCGGGCGTGGCGTTGGATCTGGATGATCTTGATGCATTGGGCCGCACCACGCCCCTGATCGCAAACATCCGCCCCCTCGGCACCAGCGCCTATCTGATGGAAGATTTCTATTTCGCTGGCGGGTTGCGCGCGTTGATGGATCAATTGGGCGACAAGCTCGACAGCTCTGCCATTACCTGTACCGGCAAACCGCTGGAAGTGGGGATCGCCGGGGCGCCAGTTTATAATGATGATGTGATCCGTCCGCTGTCCAATCCGGTTTATAAGGAGGGGTCGCTTGCGGTCCTCAAGGGCAACCTTTGCCCAAATGGCGCGGTGATCAAACCCGCCGCTTGCGACCCGAAGTTTTACCGCCATGAGGGCCCGGCGCTGGTGTTTGACAGCTACCCCGAGATGAAGGCCGCGATTGACGACGAGAACCTCGACGTAACCCCCGATCACGTGCTGGTGCTGCGCAATGCGGGGCCGCAAGGAGGGCCGGGGATGCCGGAATGGGGCATGTTGCCGATGCCCAAAGCGTTGCTAAAGCAGGGCTATCGCGACATGTTGCGCATCTCTGATGCGCGGATGTCGGGCACGTCATACGGGGCCTGCATTCTGCACGTCGCGCCGGAATCTTTTGTCGGCGGGCCGCTCGCCTTGCTTAAAACCGGAGATATCGTGCGCATGGACCTTGAGGCCCGCAGGCTCGATATGCTGGTCGACGAAGAAGAACTCGCCGCCCGCCGCGCGGCATGGAAAGCGCCCCAGCCACGGTTTGAACGGGGCTGGGGCTATATGTTCCAGCGCCATGTCGGGCAGGCCGATCAGGGCTGTGATTTTGATTACCTCACTGCGGGCTTTGGCCAAGCGGCGGGCGAGCCTGACATTTTCTGAAAGGCGGCGCGATGACACATGAGCTGACAAAGGCGCTGGCCGGCATCTCGGGGGTCCTTGTGATGCCTTATGACGCAAAGGGAGACATCGCACGCGCGCGTCAGCAAACCGCACTTGATACATTTATTGCCGACAATCGATTGGCAGACCTTAAGGGAGAAGCGGCATGAACCCGCAAACACGTGAAAAATTGGCAGTCGTTTCCGTCGCCACATTAGCAACGGCGCTTTATAAACGCGGGCTCCGCAATCAGGTTGTGCAAAACGTCGGACCGGTTTCGCGCAAGGGCCGTAATATGGTCGGCCCTGCATTCACGCTGCGCTATATGCCGGCCCGCGAGGACCGCAATCAGCTCGAAGAATTTCGCAATCCTGAACACCCCCAGCGGGTCGCGATCGAAGCATGTCCGGAGGGGCATGTTCTGGTCATGGACAGCCGCAAGGATGCCCGCGCGGCCAGCGCGGGCGACATTTTGATAACTCGGCTGATGATACGCGGGGCGGCAGGGGTAGTGACAGATGGCGGTTTGCGCGATGCGGCCACCATTGGTGATTTGGAAATGCCCGCTTACCACGCCCGCCCCTCCAGCCCGACGAACCTGACGCTGCATGAGGCGATCGAGATCAACTGTCCGGTGGGATGCGGGGACGCGCCAGTGTTTCCCGGTGACATCGTCGTGGGCGACGACGACTGCGTGATCATCATCCCCGCTGATATCGCCAAGGAAGTTGCAGATGAGGCGATCGAGATGACCGCCTATGAAGACTTTGTGCTTGAGAGGGTTAAAGGCGGCGCGGGGATCATCGGGCTCTACCCCGGGACGCAACCTCAAAATCTGGAGATGTTTGCAGAGTGGCGCCGCGAGAATAATCGCTAAATTACACTTTCTCCGGCGTGAAATACTCCGGGAAAGCGGCGCGTTTTTCTGCCATCCGGTCGACGGTGCGCTGGAGGTGGCGCCGAAGCGCGTCCATCGCGCTCTGCGCATCCTTGGCCTCGATTCCGTCCAGAATAAGGGCGTGTCCCTCTACAACGGCTTTGTTGTTGAGTATCCGCCCCGCAGCGTCGATGTCTTCCAGATGCAGGCGTCGCAACCGTTCCAGATGGCCCGCGTGGCTGCGCATGATCCGCTGGCTTTGCACATGGCCCGCCGCCACAAAGAGGGTCTGGTGAAATACCTCGTCAAGCTCCTGAAAGGTAGGCACGTCGCCGGGCTGGTCCATAATGCTCGATTGCAGAGCCACGATACTGCGCAGCCGCGTCAGCGCGTCTGACCCTATACCGCGCGCCAGTTGACGCACAACTTCGGTTTCAAGCGCGATGCGCATGAATTGCGCTTCGCGGATTTCCGACATGTCGATCGGCGTGACCAGAGTGCGCGACTGGGGGTGAATCTTGACCAAGCCCTCCTTGGCAAGCTGCTGCAACGCATCGCGAAGCGGCGTGAGGCTCACACCGTGGGTTTCTGCCAGCTCGGCCCGCAACAGCGGCGTGCCGGGGGGGAGGTCCAGTTTGACGATACGGTCGCGCAGGTTGGCATAGACACCGCGCCCCGTCGGGCCGCCCTCAAACAGGCCGACTTCGGTGCCGCCGCCCAGTATACTCTTGGCAAGAGCCAGTGCGCTGTCTGGCGCCGGCGGGTTCGATTCATTCATTGCGAGCTCTTTCCATACCTGTTAAATCTAATATATCAGTTTACGGGTTCTTCCCGAAGCCCTTTTTTATGCACCCCGAAAGCGAGCATCCAATGGATAGCGAAACCATGCAACAAGTCATAAATGCCAAAGTTATCCTGCTTGCGCAGACCGACAATATTGTCGTGGCGACCAGCCCGGTGGCGAAGGGGAGTGTATTAGTCGATCACGGCGTAAGCGCAAACCATGATACGCCGCAAGGCCACAAGATCGCGGTCAGACCGATCCAGCAAGGCGCGCCAATTCTGAAATTTGACACGGTGATCGGCTACGCCGCGGAGGATATCGCGGCAGGTGATTGGCTGCACAGCCATAACATCAAGTTTGACGCCGTCGACAAGGACTATGCGTACGCGCGCGACTATGTCGCGACAGAATTGCTGCCTGTTGCGGCCCGCGCCCAATTCATGGGGATCCGCCGTGACAACGGGCGGATCGGAACACGAAACTACATCGGCCTTTTCGTGACGGTCAATTGTTCGGCCACAGTCGCCCGCAAGATCGCCAATTATTTTGACGAAGGACGGATGGAGGCATGGGAGAACGTCGACGGTGTGATCCCTTTCATCCACGAGTCCGGCTGCGGGATGGAAATGACCGGCGAGCCGATGGATTTGTTGCGTCGTACGCTCTCAGGCTACATCCGGCATCCAAATCTGGCTGGAGCGGTCGTTTTGTCGCTGGGCTGCGAACGCAACAACCTCGCACAGTTTTTCGAAGAAGAAGGGCTGGCCGAGGGCAAGATGCTGCGCACCATCACGATGCAACATGTCGGCGGCACCGCAAACGCAATCGCCGAAGGTAAGGCGGCGGTGCGCGACATGCTGGATCAGGCCAATTCGGTGCGCCGCGAACCCTGTTCGGCAGAGCACATCACCATCGGTATGCAATGTGGGGGATCGGACGGGTTGTCAGGCTTGTCGGCCAACCCCGGCCTTGGAGCCGCCGCGGATATTCTCATTCGCAACGGCGGCACCGCCATCTTGTCCGAGACACCCGAGATTTTCGGCGTAGAACACCTGCTCACCCGCCGCGCGCGGACCGAGGCGGTAGGCCACAAGCTTGTCGAGCGGATGGACTGGTGGCTAGATTACACCAAAGGGCGCGATACGCAGATTAACGGTGTGGTCAGCCCCGGAAACCAGGCGGGCGGGCTTGCCAACGTATTGGAAAAGTCCCTTGGCGGGATGAAGAAAAGCGGCAGCACCGGGCTGATGGAAGTCTACCGCTATGCCGAACCTGTCACCCAAAAGGGCCTTGTGTTCATGGATACCCCCGGCTTTGATCCGGTGTCGGCAACCGGGCAAATTGCCGGGGGCGCCAATCTGATCTGCTTCACCACAGGGCGCGGATCATGTTTTGGGTCCTATCCCTCACCAACCATCAAGCTCGCCTCTAACACGCAGATGTTCAGCCAAATGCAGGAAGACATGGACGTCAACTGCGGTACCGTGATTGACGGCGGGCAAAGCATCGAGGCCCTTGGCCAAGAGATTTTCGAGCGCATTCTCGCCGTGGCGTCGGGGGAGAAGAGCAAATCCGAGGCGCTTGGCGTGGGGGAAGAAGAATTTGCCCCCTGGCCGATTGGCGTCACCGGTTAAAACAACGAGCGTGTCTGGAAGGACATCACATATGACCCCGAACTACGTGAGACTTGTCGAATCCACGCCGCTGCCGCGTATCGCCCTGTGCCGGCAAAAATTCGAGGCAACACAGATCGACGATCCCGAAGCGGCAGTGGCCGACGCGATGAAGGCGGCCTGCGTTGACAAGATCAAACCCGGCATGTCCATCGCCATCACCGCCGGTAGCCGGGGGTTGGCTTGCCTGCCCGCGTTGCTGAAAGCAATCGTAGACCAAGTGCGCGCACGCGGCGCAGTGCCGTTCGTGGTGCCCGCGATGGGCAGCCACGGTGGCGCCACCGCCGAGGGGCAAACGGCCCTGCTCGCCAAGCTGGGCGTCACCGAGGCAACGGTCAGCTGCGAGATCAGGTCCTCTATGGAAACCGACGAAATCGGCGTGCTCGACAACGGCATGTCGGTGCGGATGGACCGACACGCAAATGCCGCCGACGGGATTATTCTGTTCAACCGGATCAAGCCGCATACGTCATTCCGCGCCCCGAATGAAAGCGGTCTGGCGAAAATGCTGTCGATCGGGCTGGGCAAGCAGTCCGGCGCGGAAACCTGCCATTCCAGAGGGATCGATAACGTCGGGATCTTCGTGGCGAAAATGGCGCGGATGAAGCTTGCGCGTTGCAAGGTCTTGTTCGGAATCGGCACCATTGAAAATGCCTATGACGGCTTGGCGCGCGTTGTGGCGTTGGACAGTGACGGCATGCTGGAGGCCGAAGCGCCGTTGCTGCAAGTGGCGATGGGCAATATGCCAAGGCTGCCGGTCGGGCCCCTTGAGGCGCCGACCGCCTCGGGCGATCTCGATGTTCTGGTTGTGGACGAGATCGGAAAAGAGTTTTCGGGCACGGGGATGGACCCGAACATCACCAACCGCTTCACCAGCCCCAAGATGGAAGTGCATCTGCGTATCTCTCGCTTGGCAGCATTGGGCCTTTCGCCGCGTAGCAACGGCAACGCGAATGGTGCCGCGCGCGCCGATGTTATCACCGCGCGGCTGGAGGCGGATTTCGACCGCGAAGCTGTCTATGCCAATGCAATCACCTCCCAAGTGGTGATCCAGGCCAAAATCCCGATGGTCATGCCCTGTGATCGCAGCGCCATTCAAACGGTTGTCAAAACCTGTGGTGTTGCGGACATTACTCAGGTCCGGTTGCTGCGCATCCCCAATACGCTCAAACTTGAATACATCTATGCCTCCGAAGCCATGTTGCCCGAATTGCGTGAACGGGCCGGTCTTGAAGTGATCTCCGAGCTTGAGGAGATGCGGTTTGAAGACGGTCGATTGACCAACGCATGGCCGGAATTGCACTGATGGGCGGGCAGGGGCTTCATCTTCATCTCGATCCTGTCGGCGGCGCTGCGGGGGATATGTTCATTGCGGCGATGCTGCATGCATTTCCACAGTTTGAAGAACGGGTGCTCACCGATGTGGCGGCGGTTTTGCCTGCCTCTGTGGGGCGCGCAGAGCTGACTGAATATATCGCCTCGGGCATGATTGCGCGGCGGTTCGAACTGGTATTGGCCCCCGACGGCAAAGCCGCCCGCCACGGGTCTGACACAACCTACCGCGCGATGCGCGAGCTTTTGCAGGGCGCGAAACTGGCACAGGGCACCGCCAGCGCGGCCTGCGCCATTCTTCACAGGATTGCCGAAGCCGAAGCGCAGGTGCACGATATCCCGATTGACCGCGTCCATTTTCACGAGATCGCGGATTGGGATGCGCTGATGGACGTCACCGCAGCCGGCAGTATCTGCGCCGCACTTGAGGGCGCCACATTCAGCGTTGCGGCCTTGCCGCTCGGCAGCGGGTTGGTCGATACCGCGCATGGCAAACTGCCGGTTCCAGCACCCGCAACAGCGCTGATCCTTGAAGGTTATGACTGGCACGACGAC
>JBARUV010000094.1:0-20498 GCA_049645905.1 Sulfitobacter sp. | reverse complement strand
GTCGACCGTATTTGACTGCATGCTGCGCGAATCCAGCGCATCGGTATCCACGCCGCCAAGCGTGACCTCGGCTGTGCGGTACCCTTCGGTGCCGGAGGGGTGCAATGTCCAATTCGAGAGTTGGTCGATCAATGTGCCGAGGCGGGCGTCGGACCAATCTGCAAGGTTGCCGGACAGGTCGAGCTCTTTGCCAAGGTGGTCAACCAGACGTGCGGGCAGGAACTGAGACAGTTCTGTTGTCAGGTTCCGGCGACCCGATTGTTGGCGCTTTTCACGCAGAGGCTGCAGGATATCTGTTTCAGGACAAAGGCTTACAGTGATCTCTTCACCTTCGCTCCAATAGCTTGACGCCTGCAGGACCGCCGGTCCGGAAAGGCCGCGGTGGGTGAACAATAGCGCCTCGTCAAAACCGGTGTCCCCTGCGGTGACGCGCGCGGGTGTTGCAACACCGGAAATGTCGGCAAAACGCCCGTCGCTGAAGGTGAAGGGCACAAGGGCGGCGCGGGTATCGGTCACAGGAAGGTTGAACTGGCGGGCGATATCGTAGGCAAGGCCGGATGCGCCCATCTTGGGAATTGATTTGCCGCCCGTGGCAACCACCAGATTGCTGGCGGTGATGGCCTGCGTGCCATTGGGGCCGGTAATGGCAAAGGTGAAGCGGTTGTCGTCCCTTGCAAAGCCGCTGGCGGTGGTTTGCAAATGCAATGTTACGCCCGCGTCCTGCATCAACCTGCGCAGCATCGCAACGATGTCTTTTGCCGAGGTGTCACAGAACAACTGGCCCAGTGTCTTTTCGTGCCAGGGGATGCCATGTGCCTCGACCAGTTCGATAAAGTCCCACTGGGTATAACGCGCGAGTGCTGATTTACAAAAATGGGGGTTCCCGCTGATGAAGGCATCCGCGCTGCAATAAAGATTGGTGAAATTGCAGCGCCCGCCGCCGGAAATGCGTATTTTCTCACCGGGATTTTTAGCGTGATCCACGATCAGCACGCGGCCCCCGGTATGGGCGGCGCACATCATGCCAGCGGCTCCGGCGCCGATAATTGCGGTGTCAAAATGCATGAAAGGGCTCTGACCTGTTCGGCTCTTGCGGTCAAGATGGCGTGAGGTGGGTTGGCAGTCGCACCTGATCGGCTAGACAGAGAGCACCCAACACAGGATTTCCCCGATGACATCGCTCTTTGCCGGACAGGCCTTTCCGAAAACCAACGTTGACCAACTTGGCGGCGGCGCACTGAGCCTTGGCACACCCCGCGAGGGCAAGGACTGGCAAATGGTTGTGGTGTACCGTGGCCTGCATTGCCCGATCTGCAAGAAGTACCTCGCGCAACTGGATGGTTTGAAAGAGAAATTCCATGAGCTTGGGGTCGATGTCGTCACTGTCTCCGCTGACCCTCAAGCCAAGGCCGAGGCGATGGTAGATGAAACGGCCCTGACGCTGCCGGTGGGGTTCGGATTGAGTATCGCACAGATGACGGCCCTTGGGCTGCACATCTCGGATCCGCGCGGCCCGCAGGAAACCGACCGTCCGTTTGCCGAACCGGGATTGTTTGTTATCAATGACAAGGGAAACATTCAAATTCTCGACGTCTCCAATGCCCCGTTTGCGCGGCCGGATCTGGAAAGCCTCGCCAACGGGATCAAGTTTATCCGCGCCAACGATTACCCTGTGCGCGGCATGCACAGAGCCGCCTGAAGGCGATATCAACGCGCGTCATGAATTGATTGGCTGCAAATGCCCATCAAATCGGGGTAGATTCGCGCAAGTTTTCTGTTTATGCTTTCCCTCAGACCCCGAAAAGGGGCGACCCGCGAGGGATGTTAAGGCAGTGTAAGGCAGACAACCATGACAGAGATGGTCTATGGCGCGGTTCCGGTTCGGGACGGTGAACCGATCCTTCCAAAATGGTGGCGAACCGTTGATCGCTGGGCGTTGACATGTGTCCTCATGCTGTTTGGTATGGGGCTGCTGTTGGGTCTTGCGGCCTCCGTGCCGCTGGCGGCCAAGAACGGGTTCGAACCCTTTCACTATGTCCAGCGACAGGCATTCTTTGGCGGCTGTGCAATCATTTCAATGATCCTGACGTCGATGATGTCGCCCACGTTGGTGCGCCGTTTGGCGGTGATCGGTTTTATCGCTGCTTTTGTGGCGCTTGCCTTGTTGCCTTTCTTTGGCACTGACTTCGGCAAGGGCGCGACGCGGTGGTATTCGCTCGGTTTTGCCTCGGTGCAGCCGTCGGAGTTCCTCAAGCCCGGATTTGTGGTGGCGGCAGCGTGGATGATGGCGGCGTCTATGGAAATCAACGGCCCGCCGGGGCGCACGTGGTCTTTTGCGCTCTGTGTCTCGATCGTGTTGATGCTGGCGATGCAACCTGATTTCGGACAGGCCTGTCTGGTGCTGTTCGGCTGGGGTGTGATGTATTTTATCGCAGGTGCGCCGATTGTCCTGCTGGTCGGTATGGCGGGCTGCGTCGTGATGGCGGGCACTGTCGCCTATTCGAATTCCGAACACTTTGCGCGCCGTATCGACGGTTTTCTGAGTGTTGACGTCGATCCGACCACGCAACTTGGGTATGCCACCAACGCGATCCGCGAAGGCGGATTGTTCGGGGTCGGTGTCGGGGAGGGGCAGGTCAAATGGTCGCTTCCCGACGCGCATACCGATTTCATTATTGCCGTCGCGGCCGAGGAATACGGGCTGGTGCTGGTGCTGTGCATCATCGCGCTTTACACGGGCATTGTGGTGCGTTCGCTGTTCCGGCTTGTGCGGGAACGCGATCCGTTTATCCGCCTTGCGGGCACAGGTCTGGCCTGCATGTTCGGTGTACAGGCGATGATCAACATGGGTGTTGCGGTGCGTCTGCTGCCTGCCAAAGGCATGACTTTGCCGTTTGTCAGCTACGGCGGCTCGTCCGTAATTGCGAGCGGCATTGCGATGGGCATGTTGCTGGCTTTCACACGCTCGCGCCCGCAGGGTGAACTTTCCGATCTTCTTGGCCGCAACCGGGCGAGATAGAGCAATGGCCGGACCGCTTTTGATCATCGCAGCAGGGGGCACGGGGGGGCATATGTTTCCTGCACAGGCCCTTGCCGAAGCGATGCTGGCGCGTGGGTGGCGGGTCAAGCTGAGCACAGATGCGCGCGGCGCACGCTATACAGGCGGTTTTCCTGCCGAGGTCGAGATCACGCAAGTCAGTTCCGCAACTTTTGCTCGCGGAGGATTGGTGGCCAAAGCACTTGTGCCTTTGCGTATCGTGGCGGGGGTTGTGGGCGCTATGTGGCGGATGATGCGGGACAAACCTGCGGCGGTCGTCGGCTTTGGTGGCTATCCGTCCATTCCTGCGCTGGGTGCCGCAACGCTGCTGAAACGGGCGCGGATGATCCATGAACAAAACGGCGTGTTGGGTCGTGTGAACGAGCTTTTTGCCAAACGCGTGAACGCGGTGGCCTGCGGCACATGGCCGACAGACCTGCCGGACGGGGTTGAGGGCACCCATGTCGGTAACCCTGTGCGCGGGGCTGTGCTGGAACGCGCGGGAGCTGGCTATATCCCGCCCGGTGATTATCCGATGGAAGTACTTGTGATGGGGGGCAGTCAGGGCGCGCGCATCCTCAGCGATCTTGTGCCGCCAGCCATTGCCGCGCTGCCGATGAATGTCATCACGAACCTGCGTGTCAGCCATCAGGCCCGCGACGAGGACATTGAACGGGTATCAGCATTTTATGAAGGGGCCGGGATCACAGCCGAGGTTCAGCCGTTCTTTGAGGATGTGCCGCGCCGGATGTCGGAGGCCCAGCTGGTCATCAGTCGGGCGGGGGCATCGAGTGTCGCTGACATTTCTGTCATCGGACGGCCCTCCATCCTGATCCCGTTCGCCGCCGCCACAGGCGATCACCAGACCGCAAACGCACGCGGGCTGGTAGAGGCGGGTGCCGCCATACTGGTGCCCGAAAACGAAGCCACCCCCGACAGCCTTACACAACATATCCAGTCCATAATGTGTGACCCGGACAGGGCATTGCAGATGTCCATCGCTGCCCTGAGACAGGGAAAACCGGAAGCCGCCGAGGCACTGGCCGAAATGGTTGAAACGCTGGTGCAAGAAGGAAGCCAGAAATGAATGCAGCTGCGACCAAACTCCCGACTGATGTCGGCCCGATCCATTTTGTCGGTATCGGGGGCATCGGCATGTCCGGCATCGCCGAAGTGCTGCTCAATCATGGCTATACGGTGCAGGGATCGGACCTCAAGACGTCCAAGATCACGGATCGGCTGGCGGAACTGGGTGCGAAAATTTTTGTCGGTCAAAAGGCCGAAAACATAGAAAACGCCGAGGTGATCGTGATTTCCTCGGCCATCAAACCGGGCAATGCGGAGCTGGACGCCGCCCGGGCGCGCGGCATGCCTGTTGTGCGCCGGGCCGAGATGCTGGCCGAGCTGATGCGCCTCAAATCCAACATCGCGGTGGCGGGGACACACGGCAAGACGACAACGACAACCATGGTTGCCGAACTGCTGGTCAAGGGCGGCATCGACCCGACCGTGATCAATGGCGGTGTGATCCACGCTTATGGCTCCAATGCACGGATGGGGCAGGGCGAGTGGATGGTGGTCGAAGCGGACGAAAGCGACGGCACCTTCAACCGGCTGCCCGCCACCATCGCGATTGTCACCAACATCGACCCGGAACATATGGAGCACTGGGGTGATTTTGATACGCTTCGGCAGGGCTTCCTTGATTTTGTCTCCAACATTCCGTTCTACGGGCTGGCGATCTGCTGCACCGATCATACCGAAGTGCAAAGCCTTGTCGGCAAGATCACCGACCGTCGCGTGATCACCTACGGGTTCAACGCACAGGCCGATGTCCGTGCCAAGAACCTGCATTACAAGAGCGGCGTGGCGCATTTCGACATCCATTTGCAGGCCGAAGACATTGTGATCAAGGATTGCGAATTGCCGATGCCGGGGGATCACAACGTGTCCAACGCTCTGTCCGCAGTGGCGGTGGCACGTCACCTTGGCATGAAGGCCGAGGAAATCCGCGAGGCGCTGCGCGACTTTGGCGGTGTTAACCGCCGGTTTACAAAAGTCGGCGAAGTTGACGGCGTGACGATTATTGATGACTACGGCCACCATCCTGTTGAAATCACGGCCGTCCTCAAGGCTGCGCGGCAGGCCACCGAAGGTCGGGTGATCGCGGTGCATCAGCCGCACCGGTATTCGCGCCTGCACGATCTGTTTGACGACTTTTGTGCCTGTTTCAATGACGCCGATGTTGTTGGCATCGCCGATGTCTACAGCGCTGGCGAGGACCCGATTGAAGGCGCGGACCGTGACGGTCTGGTGGCCGGGTTGATCCGCCACGGCCACCGCCATGCGCGGGCCGTGCAAAGCGACGACGATCTGGCGCGGTTGGTCAAGGAACAGGCACGTCCCGGGGATATGGTTGTGTGTCTGGGGGCAGGCACGATCAGCACCTGGGCCAACGAGCTGCCAGCAAAACTTGAAGCCCTCAAAGGAGCCGCAGCATGACACCGCTTTTCTGGATCGCCCTCACATGGGTTCTGGCCACTACCGCCGTGGGCCGGTTGCCGGTACCGCAACGCACCATCCCTGGGGCCTTGCTGATGGTGACGGCGGTGCCGATCATCCTGTCGATCGGCATTCAGGTCGGATGGCCAATGGCGATTTTGGGCGTCGCGGCGCTGGCTTCCTTGTTCCCCAACCCGCTGCGGTTGCTTGTTGCGCGCTATCGCGGCGAAGCCATAAAAGTGGATGCCAACGTGTTGCGTTATCTGGTGGTGCCCGGTGAGCTTTAGTCGCTTCGTCACCGCGGGGGGCATCCTATGACGTTGCTATGGCTTTGTGTGGGTTGGGTTTTTGCCAGCGCCGTCGTTGCGATGCTGCCGATGCGCCGCCAATATGTGCCCGGCGTCGCCCTGCTGATCGCTGCGCCGGTTCTGATCGTGATGATCGGTGTGCAGGTCGGCTGGCTGGCGGCCGCCCTCGGGCTGGCCGCTTTCGTTTCCATGTTCCGCAATCCGCTGCGCTTTCTTCTGGCGAAACTGCAAGGCAAAAATCCACAGGTGCCGCAATGAGCCTCCCTATTATTCTCGCCTGTCTCTGGGCCGTGATTGCCAATGTCATCGCCATGACCCCCAGCAAGGACTATCATTGGCGTAAAGCCTATATTCTCATCGCTCTGGGCATTCCTATCGTCGGATATGTCACCGCTGTGCATGGGCCCTGGATTGGTCTGCTGGTGCTGGCGGGGGGCTGTTCTGTTTTGCGTTGGCCGGTTATCTATCTGGGCCGCTGGATCAGGCGCGGGATTGCGGGCTATCACAGTAACGGTCCGGCAGAATGAATGGTCTTGTCCTGACGTTGATCGCCATACTGGCGATCTGGATGCTGGCCTGTGCGTGGTGCGGATTCCGTGGACGTTTCAGAATTTTCGCAGCGGTCCTTCTGGGCGGGTTGGTCGCCAACCAGCTTTGGATGATGATCGGCCTGAGTGCCAAACTGATTGAACCACATGTCCTGCTGGCTCAGGTCGCGGCCAGCTTTTACGCTATTTCCGCGTTGGGTGCTGGCTGGTTGGCGGGCCGTGTTGCACGGCTTTGGCGGGCGAGCCGCGTTGAGGATGCCAGCGTTTGACGTCCCGCAAAATTGCCGGTAGGGCGCTGCCATGACTGACAATCCACTACCCGCTGTACGCGGCAAACTGACCGCAAATCGCGCCCTCAGCGATCTGACATGGTTGCGTGTCGGCGGGCCTGCGGACTGGCTGTTCCAGCCTGCGGACATTGACGACCTCGGCACCTTTCTGCGCGATCTGCAAAAGGGTATCGAGGTGTTCCCTATCGGGGTCGGCTCAAACCTGATTGTGCGCGACGGCGGTTTGCGCGCGGTGGTGATCCGGTTGGGCCGTGGCTTTAACGGGATCGACATTAAGGGTGGCTTGGTCACTGCAGGGGCCGCTGCGCTGGATGCGCATGTGGCACGTCGCGCGGCGGATGCAGGGCTGGACCTGACGTTCCTGCGCACCATTCCGGGTGCGATCGGCGGCGCTGTGCGGATGAACGCAGGCTGTTACGGGTGCTATACAGCGGATCACTTTGTCAGTGCGCAGGTTGTCACGCGGGCAGGGCAGGTGGTGACGCTTGGCCCGGAGGATTTGAATTTCCGCTATCGTCAGAGCGATTTGGCGCAAGAAAGCGTGATCCTTTCCGCCACGTTCAAGCCACCTGAAGGCGACCCCGAAACACTGCATGCGCGGATGGAAGACCAACTCAGGAAACGCGACGAGACGCAACCCACCAAAGACCGCAGCGCGGGCAGCACGTTTCGCAATCCCGCCGGATTTTCCTCCACTGGCAAGGCGGATGATGTGCATGATCTGAAGGCGTGGAAAGTGATCGACGACGCGGGGTTGCGGGGGGCAATGCGGGGCGGCGCGCAGATGAGCCCGAAACATTCGAATTTCCTGATCAATACCGGAGGCGCAAGTGCTGCGGACCTCGAAGGATTGGGCGAAGATGTGCGAAAAAAGGTTTACGATTCCAGTGGGATCACGTTAGAGTGGGAAATAATGCGGATCGGGGAATTCTCAGGCGCCCCGAACGCAAAAAACAAAGCCGCGAAGCGGTAGAATAACGATAACGAGGGCCGCAAAGGCTCCGGGAAAGTAAGGCACTCCGGTGGGAAGTTCGAGCAGAACACTCCCGACAGTGGCGGTATTGATGGGCGGACCCTCGGCTGAACGCGAGGTGTCACTCTCTACGGGCGCGTCATGCGCTGCCGCACTGCGGGAAGGAAATTTTAATGTGGTCGAGGTCGATGCCGGCCCCGACCTTTGTGCTGTCTTGCAGGACCTCAAACCGGACGCGGTTCTCAATTGTCTGCACGGGCGCTGGGGCGAAGACGGTTGTGTGCAGGGTATGCTGGAATGGCTTCACATTCCCTATACCCATTCCGGCGTGCTGTCCTCTGCACTTGCAATGGACAAGCAGCGTTCCAAAGAAGTCTTTCGCGCTGCTGGATTGCCGGTCGTGCAGAGCGTGATTGCCGCCGCGAAAGACGTGCGTGCAGCGCATCTGATGGAACCACCCTATGTGGTAAAGCCCAACAACGAGGGTTCTTCTGTCGGCGTCTATCTGGTGCACGCAGAGAACAACGGCCCGCCGCAGCTCGACGACACTATGCCCGAATTCGTAATGGTCGAGAAATTCGCGCCCGGACGTGAATTGACCACAACCGTCATGGGGCAACGCGCGCTGACGGTGACCGACATCATTACCACCGGCTGGTATGACTACGATGCGAAATACAAGCCCGGCGGGTCGTCCCATGTGTTGCCCGCAGATGTGCCGAACGAGATCTTTGAACTGTGTCTGGACTATGCGTTGCGTGCCCATAATGCACTGGGTTGTCGTGGTGTCAGCCGCACCGATTTCCGCTGGGATGAAAGCCGTGGCGTTGAAGGGCTGGTCCTGCTCGAGACCAATACCCAACCCGGTATGACACCGACATCCCTGACCAATGAACAGGCCGAGGCCTGTGGCATATCCTTTGCCGAACTCTGCGCCTGGATGGTGGAGGACGCTTCGTGTTCGCGCTGAACCGCCGCAAAGAAAAACACCCGAGAATTGATCCGGCACCGTCGCGTTGGGCGTGGCGGATGCAGCGGTTGATGCTGACGCCTGCGTTTCGATTTGGCCTGCGGGTCGGGGTGCCGTTCTGTTTCATGATGATGGCCGGAACGGTTTATCTGGCCGACGCGGACCGGCGCGGTGCGATTGTGCAGGCAGTTGACGATGCCCGTGCCAGTGTTGAAGAACGCCCTGAATTCATGGTCAAACTAATGGCGATTGACGGGGCAGCCGGATTGCTGGCCAGTGAAATCCGCACCGCCGTGCCGCTCGATTTTCCCCAAAGCTCGTTTGATCTGGACCTCGAGCAGATCCGCACCGTAGTCAACGGGATCAATGGCGTGAAATCCGCCAGTGTGCGCATCCGTCCCGGCGGTATTCTGCAGGTTGATGTCACGCGCCGTGTACCGGTTGTCATCTGGCGCAACGAAGACGGTCTGTCCCTTTTGGACGCGACAGGTGCGTTGGTGACCCATGCCGCCGCGCGCGCCGATTATCCGGACCTGCCGCTGATTGCGGGGGAGGGTGCGGCACGCAACGTGCCCGAAGCGCTTCGTTTGTATCAGACTGCCGCCACCCTTGGCCCGCGGTTGCGCGGTATCGTGCGCATGGGCAATCGTCGCTGGGATGTGGTGCTGGATCGTGACCAGCGCATCCTGTTGCCGGAAACCGGTGCCTTGCAGGCGCTGGAGCGCGTGATCGCACTTGAGGGCGCACAAGAAGTCCTGACCCGCGATGTCGCGCGTGTCGACATGCGCCTGAACGAGCGACCTACAGTCAGAATGAGCGAAGAAGCCACCGTCGCGTGGTGGGACATTAAACAGAGTGCCGGGCGATGAGTGAGATCGGGAACCGGGACCGCAGTGCAGAGGCAGTGACACGATGATGGACCTTTACGACAACCAGCGCTCCATGCGCCATATGCGCAAACTGGCAATGCAGCGGGGTGTCGTGGCCATTCTGGACGTCGGCACCTCCAAGATTGCCTGTCTGGTGCTGCGTTTTGACGGCAGCGGTGAACTGGATGACAGTGGCGAGATTGGCTCACTTGCCGGTCAGTCGAACTTTCGCGTGATCGGGGCGGCGACGACACGGTCGCGCGGCGTCCGTTTTGGCGAGATTTGCGCGATGGGTGAAACCGAACGCGCCATCCGCACGGCATTGCAGGCGGCGCAAAAGATGGCAGGCATTCGCGTTGATCACGTGATCGCGTGTTTTTCTGGCGCTGAACCGCGCAGCTATGGCCTTGATGCGCGGATCGATCTTGACGGTCAGGCAGTCGACGAGCAGGACGTCGCGCAGGTGCTGGCCGCCTGTAATGTGCCCGAATACGGTGAGGGGCGCGAAGTGCTCCACGCGCAGCCTGTAAACTTTGCGTTGGATCACCGGTCCGGTCTGAGCGATCCGCGTGGCCAGTTGGGCAACCAATTGTCGGTTGATATGCATATGTTGACCGTGGATGCGCAGGCCGTTCAACATCTCGCGCATTGTATCAAACGGTGTGATCTGGAATTGGCAGGCATTGCGAGCTCTTCGTATGCCTCCGGCATTTCGTCGCTGGTGGAAGACGAACAAGAGTTGGGCGCGGCCTGTATTGATCTGGGCGGCGGGTCGACCGGCGTTTCGATCTTTATCAAGAAACATATGATCTATGCGGATACGGTGCGGATCGGTGGCGATCACGTGACGTCGGATATTTCGATGGGCCTGCAGGTCCCTACGGCCAATGCCGAACGGATCAAGACGTTTTATGGCGGCGTGCATGCCACCGGTATGGATGATCGCGAATTGATCGAAATCGGTGGCGATACCGGTGACTATGAACATGACCGGCGCACCGCGAGCCGCGCCGAGCTGATCGGCATCATGCGCCCGCGGGTCGAGGAAATCCTCGAAGAGGTGCGCGTACGGCTGGATGCGGCAGGGTTCGATCATCTGCCCAGCCAGCAGATCGTATTGACCGGAGGCGGCAGCCAGATTCCGGGACTGGACGGTCTGGCAAGCAAGATTTTGGGCCAGCAGGTACGCCTTGGCCGTCCGCTGCGGGTGCATGGCTTGCCGCAAGCTGCCACAGGGCCTAGTTTCGCCTCAGCGGTCGGGCTGGCATTGTTCGCTGCACATCCACAGGATGAATGGTGGGATTTTGATATTCCTGCCGACCGGTACCCGCAAAAATCCCTGAAACGCGCTGTAAAATGGTTTCGCGACAACTGGTGACCTGTCACCGGTCCGGCACATGGTCTTTGGCGTGTTTTACCTCTTCGGACGCAGTGTCTTTGGGGTAAAATGGCCGGCGGCATGCAGGGCTTTGCGCATAGCGGATCCTGTTTCAAAAGTTGCAGTGCGACAGATGATCCAGCGTGACAAATCCACCGGCGCAATGTATGCTGAAAAGGTAGATCGCCCGTAAGTGTGCGATAACAAAACGAGATCGGGTCGAGCAGGACCCCGGATATTTTTGGTGAGTCGATTTTGCGCGCTGGTTGGTCGTGCAATTCTTTGGGCGTTGTGGCGCGAGTCGAATATTACGCTAGATTTGGCTTGATCGGCGAAATATCGCGTGGAACGGGGCCGAAAAGGTCTATATTTAGTGGCAAAATTGCGTTTTATACGTGACGATACGATGCCCCTTCGTTAATATCGGGGGAATTTAGGACGAAAAACCTGCGGGACGCGGGAAAATCAAAACAGGCGGACAGCACATGACACTTAACCTTTCGATACCCGGTCAGGATGACCTTAAGCCACGGATCACCGTATTTGGTGTCGGGGGCGCCGGCGGAAACGCGGTCAACAACATGATCGAAAAGGAGCTGGACGGTGTAGATTTTGTCATCGCGAACACGGATGCACAGGCGTTGCAAACGGGTCGTGCCGCCAACAAGGTGCAGCTTGGTATCAAAGTCACCGAAGGTCTGGGTGCCGGTGCACGGGCTTCCGTAGGTGCCGCTGCTGCCGAGGAATCCATTGAGCAGATCGTCGATCATCTGGCAGGCGCACATATGTGCTTTATCACGGCCGGCATGGGCGGTGGCACAGGCACAGGGGCCGCGCCGATCATCGCGCAGGCCGCACGTGAACTGGGTGTGTTGACCGTTGGTGTTGTCACCAAACCGTTTCAGTTTGAAGGTGCCAAGCGCATGCGTCAGGCCGAAGACGGGGTCGAAGCCCTGCAAAAGGTCGTTGATACACTGATCATCATCCCCAACCAGAACCTGTTCCGTCTGGCGAATGAAAAAACCACCTTTACCGAGGCGTTCTCGCTGGCCGACGATGTGCTCTATCAGGGTGTCAAAGGCGTGACTGACCTGATGGTCCGCCCCGGCATTATCAACCTCGACTTTGCCGACGTGCGTTCGGTGATGGACGAGATGGGCAAAGCCATGATGGGCACCGGCGAGGCAGAAGGCGAAGATCGCGCCATTCAGGCCGCCGAAAAAGCCATTGCCAACCCGCTGCTGGACGAAATCAGCCTGCGCGGTGCCAAGGGTGTCCTCATCAACATTACAGGTGGGATCGACCTTACATTGTTCGAACTGGACGAAGCCGCGAACCGTATCCGCGAAGAGGTCGACCCCGAAGCGAATATCATCGTCGGCTCTACACTGGACGAAAGTCTGGGCGGCCTGATGCGTGTGTCCGTCGTTGCCACAGGTATTGATGCAACCGATGTGAACACGGAAATGCCAGTGCCGCGCCGCTCGCTCAGCCAGCCGTTGAAACCACAGGAGATCGAAGCTGCTCCGGCGGTCGCTGCTGCTGCCGCGACGCCAATCGCTGCCGAGGCAAACGAGCAGGCACCGCTGTTTGACGACATGCGCGAAACCGAAGCTGAAGAAAACACTTTTGCGCAGGAAGCAGCAGATCAGGACGATGATCTGCCGCCACCAGCCTATCAGCCACGGGTCGCTGCATTCGAGCCGCGCCACGAAGAGAGCATCGAAGCAGAGCCGGAAGTGTTTGTTGCACCGCGCGCTCCGGCAGCGGGCACACCGAGCCCTGAAGCCATGGAGCGTTTGCGTGCAGCTGCGCAGCGTTCCTCGACCAACCATCAGCCACAAGCTGCTCCGGCACAGCAGGCACGCCCTGCCGCTGCGACCCAGCCAACGGGTGAGAAGCCACGCTTTGGCATCAACTCGCTGATCAACCGGATGACCGGACATGGTGACGGCGAAGCGCAACCGCAGGCGACACAACGCCCTGCGCGCCAGCAGCCACCGATGCAAAACCGCGCCTCTTCAGCCGCTCCACAGCCGCAGGCCGAGGCGGACGCGGATCAGGAACGCATTGAAATTCCCGCATTCCTGCGCCGTCAGGCAAACTAAATACGTCACGAATTGTGGTTAAGGGGCTGCCTTGGGGTGGCCCTTTTCCATTTTTAATCAATGTGTTATGCGAAGGCGAGCGCATTTGCGCCCAAATGTTACGGCCATGTTTCAGTCCGTTGCAAAGGTTGAATTGCTTATACGCGCCGACCTGCGTAGATCAAAGTTAACTTAGACAGTGATCTTTGATCTTCGAGGTAACGACGTGCAGAACACCATCAAAACAGCGATCAGCTTTAGCGGCAAAGGTCTGCACTCCGGTGCACCTGCGACCGTTACAGTGCGCCCCGCTGGTGCGCATCATGGTATCTGGTTTTCCCGTACCGATGTTGCTGTGGGCGACCGGATGATTCCTGCCCGTTGGGATGCGGTCAACCGTTCCCCTTTGTGTACCAAACTCGAGAACCGCACCGGCCTGTCTGTCTCCACTGTCGAGCATCTGATGGCGGCCCTTGCAGGGTGCGGAATTCACAACGCTCTGATTGAAATCGACGGTCCCGAAGTGCCGATCCTTGATGGCTCCGCTGTTCCTTTTGTGCGTGGGTTCATGCAGCGTGGCATCCGTCGTCTGGCTGCTCCAGTGATGGTTCTGGAAGTGCTGGAAACCGTCACCGTCACCGACGGGGAGGCGACAGTCTCGATCGGCCCGTCAGATACATTGCGCATTGATTTCGAGATTGATTTTGTGGATGCGGCCATCGGTCATCAGCGGAAATCGCTGGTTATGAACAACGGGTCCTTCGCCCGCGAACTCTGTGACAGCCGCACCTTCTGCCGTCAGGCAGATGTCGACGCGATGCAGGCCAACGGTCTGGCGCTGGGGGGCAATTCCGGTGAAAACGCAGTGGTGTTTGACGGCGACAAGGTGGTCAGCCCCGGTGGTTTGCGCCACGCGGATGAACCTGTGCGTCACAAGATGCTGGATGCCTTGGGCGATCTCGCACTCGCGGGCGCACCGCTTTTGGGCCATTACAAAGGCAACCGCGCCGGGCACTCGCTGACAAATACGCTGCTGCGCAAACTCTTTGCGACGCCGGGTGCGGTGCGGATGATCCCCTGTGATGCCGCAACAGCGACGCGTCTTCCGGGCTACGGACTGATCTGGGACGAGATCCCGCAGGTCGCCTGACCCCCTGTTTTCATGACATTTCGGCCTGACCATGCGCAGCAAGCGGAATCGGGATGGTCCATAATTGTGAGTACGGTGGTAAAGCCTGTTGCATTTTGATCGGTACTAGGGCCATTTCCTGTCCAAAGAGCGTTTTTAAACGCCAACTAGTGTGTTAGCAAAGGCCAGATAGGTCGCGAAGACCAAAGGTGAGACGATGCAAAAGGTGCAGGCATGAAGGTAACGGCGTCGCGCAAGCGCATGATCGGTGCAATACTGGTCGTCGCAGCCCTTTCTGCGTGCAGTGGTCAACGCGATGCAGGCCGCTTTACCAAAAGCTTCTTCAACCCGCAGGAAATTCCGCTTGAGACCTATTCCGCCGAACAGATTTTCGAGCGTGGTGAATATGAACTCAACCGCAAGCGCCCGGAAGATGCGGCATTTTACTTTGCCGAGATAGAGCGCCTTTACCCCTATTCAGAATGGGCCAAACGCGCTCTGATCATGCAGGCATTTGCCTATCATCAGGATAAGGATTACCCCAAAAGCCGGTCTTCGGCGCAGCGTTTCATCGACTTTTTTCCTGATGACGACGATGCGGCCTATGCGCAGTATCTTCTGGCGCTGAGCTATTACGACCAGATCGACGAAGTGGGCCGTGATCAGGGTCTGACGTTTCAGGCGCTGCAATCCCTGCGCGATGTGATCGAACGCTATCCTGACAGCGAATACGCGCGCTCGGCCATTCTCAAGTTTGATCTGGCCTTTGACCACTTGGCGGGCAAGGAAATGGAAATCGGGCGCTATTATCTGCGCCGTGACCATTACACAGCCGCCATCAACCGTTTCCGCGTTGTTGTTGAGGAATTCCAGACAACAACCCACACCGCCGAGGCATTGCACCGGCTGGTCGAGGCTTACCTGTCGCTGGGTCTTGATCACGAGGCGCAGACTGCTGCGGCCATTTTGGGTCACAACTATCGCGGCACAGATTGGTATGAAGACAGCTATAAATTGCTTACCGGTCAAGGGCTTACGCCCAGGTTCTACAAGAACAACTGGCTGGCTGCGATCTATCGCCAGACCATCAAAGGCGAGTGGCTCTAGGCGCGGTGGGTTACACCCACCCTACGGGACAAACCGATGCTGCGCGGACTTGATATATCGAACATGCTGATTATTGACCGGCTGGAACTTGGGTTTCAGCCGGGCCTTAACGTGCTCACCGGTGAGACGGGCGCGGGAAAGTCCATCCTGCTCGACTCTTTGGGGTTTGTGCTGGGCTGGCGCGGGCGCGCTGATCTGGTGCGACAGGGGGCCGAGCAGGGCGAAGTCACAGCCTGGTTTGATCTGCCCCCAGGGCATCCCGCGCATGCTGTGCTGGAACAGGCGGGTTTGCCTGCGGGGGACGAGTTGATCCTGCGCCGCGTCAACACGGCAGACGGGCGCAAGACCGCTTGGGTCAATGACCGTCGTTGTTCGGGCGAGGTGCTGCGTGCGCTTTCTGATACGCTGGTGGAATTACACGGCCAGCACGATGATCGCGGATTGTTGAATCCGCGCGGCCACCGCGCCATTCTGGATGACTATGCCGACGATGCTGATGTGCGCCGCAAGGTCCGCAAGGCGTGGGGCGATCTGGCAACCGCGCGCAAGGCGGCAGAAGCCGCAGCCGCCCAGACCGCCGCGATCCGCGAGGAAGAGGAATTTCTGCGTCATGCAGTGGCAGAATTGGACAAGCTCGACCCGCAGGAAGGCGAAGAGGCGACGTTGGATACCAAGCGCCGCATGATGCAGGGCGCCGAGAAGATCCGCAGTGATGTCGTCAACGCCTACGAGGTTATGGGGCAGGGTGGTGCCGAGACGTCGCTGGGCGATGCGTTGCGCTGGCTTGACGGGGTGGCGGGGAGAGCGGAAGGCGCATTGGAAGCGCCCATGAACGCGCTCAACCGTGCGATGGTGGAGCTGGACGATGCGATGTCAGGGGTCGCGAACGCCATTGATGCGATGTCGTTCGATCCGGTGGAACTTGAAGATGCCGAAGAGAGGCTGTTTGCCATTCGCGCGCTGGCCCGCAAACATGATGTTGCGCCCGACGAACTTGCGGGTTTTGCGGCAACCTTGCGTGCCAAGTTGGACGCGCTGGATGCAGGCGAGGCGCATCAGGTCGCTCTGGAGGCGGCAGTTGAATCTGCAAAGCAGGGCTATGATATCGCCGCAGAAGCGCTGAGCGCTGCGCGCCGCAAGGCCGCCGGGAAGCTCGACAAGGCTGTCACCGGTGAATTGGCACCGCTCAAGATGGAACGTGCTGTTTTCGCGACCGAGATATCGGCCGAAGCCGACGGTCCTGAGGGCCGTGACGCTGTTTCCTTCACCGTCGCTACAAACCCTGGCGCGCCGGCAGGGCCGCTGGGCAAGATCGCCTCCGGTGGCGAATTAAGCCGCTTCTTGCTTGCTCTCAAGGTTTGTCTGACCCAGGGGCAGGACGGCCTGACCCTGATCTTTGATGAAATTGATCGTGGCGTTGGCGGTGCTACGGCAGATGCCGTGGGTCGGCGGTTGTCAGCTCTTGCCAAGGACGGTCAGGTGCTGGTTGTCACCCATTCGCCGCAGGTCGCCGCGCTGGGGGCCCATCACTGGCGCGTTGCCAAAGCGGTGGCCAAGGGTGTCACAACGTCGACAGTTACGCCGCTTACGCAACCACAGCGGGTGGACGAGGTGGCGCGGATGTTGTCGGGGGACCAGATCAACGATGCTGCCCGGGCGGCAGCTGAGGTCCTTTTGGCCGGATAGCGTGGAAATTATGTGGGAAAACAACATATTCTTTCCCTTTCCTCATGTTGACCGCTTGACCCGCTCGGGTGTCTGGGTCGATCATTCCCCATTATGAGTACCCCGCCTCCTTCTTTCTTTGCACAACAGACCGGTATGGCCCTCGGCGCCTGCAAACAGGGCTGGAATGTGCTGCGCCAACGTGGCCCGGGCAAGGTCACCTTCTGGTTCATTGCCCTGCTGATCGGGATCGCAGCAGGCTTTGCCGCACTTTTTTTCCGCAAGGGAATCGAGGCGCTTCAGGCTTGGTTATACGGGACAGAGGACGTGCAGCATCTGCACAGTTTCGTCAGTGGACTCGATTGGTATTGGGTGGTGTTGATCCCGACATTCGGCGGCTTGGCAGTCGGGTTGATTTTGCATTTCTTTACCCGCGACGCGCGGGCCCGTTCTGTATCCGACGTGATCCTTGGATCGGCAATGCATGATGGCCGGGTCGAGACGCGTGCGGGGCTGGCCTCGGCGCTTGCGTCGATGATTACTTTGGGCACGGGTGGGTCATCGGGGCGCGAAGGGCCGGTGGTGCATCTGGCGGCGGTCATTTCCACATGGGTCAGCCGCCGTATCCATGCTGACGGGATCACCGGACGTGACCTTTTGGGCTGCGCGGTTGCGGCAGGGGTATCAGCCAGTTTCAACGCCCCCATCGCAGGCGCGCTTTTTGCTCTGGAGGTCGTGTTGCGCCACTTTGCGGTCCATGCCTTTGCACCGATTGTCATCGCGTCAGTTGCTGGCACGGTGATCAACCGGATGGAATTCGGCGGAGTCACGGAATTTACCTTGCCCAGCTACGGAGACATCCAGTTTTATGTCGAATTGCCTGCCTTTCTGCTGCTGGGCATGACCTGTGGCATTGTCGCTGTGGCGTTGATGCGGGCGATTTTCTGGGCCGAGGATATTGGCAACCTCGTTCAGGACAAGACGGGGTTGCCGCGTTGGTTGCGTCCCATGGTGGCGGGTATGGTGCTGGGCGTGATTGCGTTATGGTTCCCTCATATCATCGGTGTCGGGTATGAAACCACGTCATTGGCCCTGACTGGGCAGTTGGTGCTCCATCAGGCGGTGATTTTTGCGATGCTAAAAGTCGCAGCCGTTTCCATCACGCTTGGCGGGCGGATGGGGGGCGGCATGTTTTCGCCCTCGTTGATGATCGGGGCGCTGACCGGGCTGGCCTTTGGTCTGGTTGCGACAGGCGTGTTTCCCGACGTGTCAGGGTCTTCGTCGCTCTATGCGCTTGCAGGTATGGGCGCGGTGGCTGCGGCTGTGTTGGGTGCGCCGATCTCGACCACCTTGATCGTATTTGAACTGACCGGCGACTGGCAAACCGGCCTTGCGGTGATGGTGGCGGTGTCGATGTCAACCGCGCTGGCCTCGCGCATCGTGGATCGCAGTTTTTTCCTGACCCAGATCGAACGGCGCGGTGTGCATCTCGCAGCAGGACCGCAGGCCTATCTGCTGTCGATGTTCACAGTTGCGCGCGTCATGCGCCGCCCTGACGATCCGCGTGCCGCAGACGAAGATCGCTGTTGGGAGCTGATCGATGAAGGCACCTATATTGACGGCACCGCGACGCTTGAGGTGGCAATGCCGATTTTTGACCAGAGCGTCACGCCGTTCATTCCGGTGGTGGCGCTGTCAGCGGATGCACCGCCCGAACTGCTCGGCGCGTTGTTTCATGTGGACGCCCTGAAAGCCTATAACCGTGCGCTTGCCGCGACAGCGGCAGAAGAACACAGCTAGGCTTAAATCTGTTCGACCGTGATTTCTTCCAGCAGATAAAATGCCAGATAATCCTTGATCTCGGCAACTGCTTCCTTTGGCTCCTCATAGGACCAGACCGCATCCGCCAGTGTCCGGCTTTTTGTCACCACCGAGTAATAGCTGGCATCTCCCTTGTACGGGCAGTGGCTCGATTTTTCGGACGCATCCAGAAATGCCATCGCAATGTCGCCGCGCGGGAAATAGATTACAGGATCATAATCGCCCTCGCGTAGTTCCAGCGCATTTGTGGTTTCCCCCAGAACGGCACCACCTGCGCGCACAGACCATGTGCCCTCGGCGGGGGTGATTTTGATGTGATCGGTCATGCGGTGCGCTCCTGTTTATCGCGCCGCTATTTTGTCAGATCGGCGCTGTTGCCGCATCCAACCACAGTTTTGCCGCAGGCGATAGCCGCGGGCGGATCTTTTCTGCGACCTCGCCGTGGTAGGCATTCAGCCAGTCGCGCGCGGCTGGATCAAGCATATCAGCCACGACCAGCCGTGCATCGATAGGGACAAAACTCAGCGTTTGCCAATGTAGCATCTTTCGGTGGGCATCACCCCCGGGCAGGTCCGGTGCGTCACGCACCACGAGAAGGTTCTCGATCCGGATGCCAAAGGCGCCCTCGCGGTAATATCCGGGCTCATTGGACAGGATCATGCCGGCCTGAAACGGCACGTTGCTGAGCTTGCTCAGCCGTTGTGGTCCTTCATGGACACTAAGATAAGCGCCAACGCCGTGACCCAACCCATGATCAAAATCCTGGCCCGCCAGCCAAAGCGGCATCCTGCCAATCGCCTCAATATCGCGCCCTGCCAGACCCGCGGGCCAGCGCAGGCGCGACATCGCGATCATGCCCGCCAATACGCGCGTGAAGGCCTGCCGCGCTTCTTCGGGGGGCGTGCCGATCGGTATTGTTCGGGTAATATCCGTGGTGCCGTCAAGGTACTGACCGCCGGAATCAAGCACGATCAACTGGCCGTCCTGCAACGTGGCGTCGGTTTCGTGTGTCACCCGGTAATGCATGATCGCGCCGTTGGGGCCGGTGCCGGCGATGGTCTCGAAGCTGATGTCCTGCAGGGCGTTGTCCTTGCGTCGGAAGGTTTCCAACTGGGTGACAACTTGGGTTTCGCTGATGCTGCCGGGTCTCTGGGCATCGAGCCACGCCAGCAATTCGCACAGGGCAGCACCATCGCGCAGATGTGCCTGCAAAGATCCTTCGATCTCTGCCTCGTTCTTGCAGGCCTTGGGCAAGGCGCAAGGATCGTCCCCCCAGACCGCACGGTCGCCCAGGTGATCAGCGACGATGACAGGTACGGTTTGCTTATCAACGCGTACAGGGCCGGGGAGGGTATCAAGGTGATCTAGCATCGCTGTTGTAGAATGCACGGTCACATCGGTGCCCAGATGGTCCTCCAGCCCCGCAAGCTTGTCGGCATCCATGAACAGGTCAACATGGCCGGATTGATGCAACACGGCAAACCCGTGGACTACCGGATTGCGCGGAATGTCGGCACCCCGGATGTTCAGCAGCCAGCAAAGGCTGTCGGGTTGGGTAAGGACGGCAGAGGCCTGACCGGCTTCGACCAGAACCCTGGCCAATCGCGCGCGCTTGTCAGCATGGCTTTCGCCGGCGAATTCAAGTGGATGAACCTTGGCAGGAGCCTTTGGCGGAGGCGGTTGATTCTCCCAAATGCGGTCCACCAGATTGGCGCAGCGTTTCAGTGTGACGCCGCTACCGTCCAAGGCCGCCTCAACCTGAGCGATCTGCCCCGGTGTGTGCAGCCAAGGGTCAAACCCGACGACGCCACCCT